>JBBQAI010000058.1:0-25406 GCA_038316205.1 Burkholderiales bacterium | reverse complement strand
TCAAGCGCTGCAGCGACGCAGACCCGGACGCAGACGCAGACGCAAGCCCATGCCACCCAGGCCCAGCGCCATCAGCAACCAACTGCCGGGCTCGGGCACCGCCGCCGCCGTGGTGGCCTCGGTCACCTGCAGCAGCACGCGCGCGTCGAGGCTGTCATAGACCACGGTGAAGGCGCCGGTGGCGAAGCCGCTGAGCGTCAAGGCGGCGAAGCTGCCGCTGAGGCTGCCGGTGGCGTCGAGCACCACGATCTGGTCGCCCACCGCGAAGGTGCAACTGCCGTAGCAGGCCAGGGCCAGCGTGCCGTCCAGCGCAGCGTTGCCGTTGATGGCCAGCAGGTCGGTGTGGGTCAGGTCCTGCAATTCCACGTCCAGCACGCCCGAAGCCGCTTGGGCGAAGTTGGCGGACACCGTCAGCTTGCCCGGCGAGGCGCCCGGGGCGACGTGGCCGGCATTGGTCAAGCTGGTGTTGGTGGCGAAGGTGCCGACGCCCTTCAAGGTGCCCTGGTTGACGAAGTCGTTGGGCAGCAAGATGGTGCCGGCCTGGACGTCGATCACACCACCCACGGCATTGGTGACGGCGACCGAAGCCAGACTGGACGTGCCCGCGCCTGCGGACTTCACCAACAACCCGGTGTTGATGAAGTTGCCGCTGGCGTAGCCGTCGACCAGGCCCACATCGCCTTGCAGCGTGTAGCGGCCCGCATTGTTGAAGGTGTTGCCGTACTGAAAGTACAAGTTGTCGGTGGCCAGCACCGCGCCCTGGTTGGTGACAGTGCCGATGAGGTATTTGCTGCCGCCGCCTGCCACCGCCAGCGTGCGGCCGGCTGCGACTTCCCAGTTGCCGGCCATCGAGCCGC
This sequence comes from Burkholderiales bacterium, assembly GCA_038316205.1. Lineage (GTDB taxonomy): Bacteria > Pseudomonadota > Gammaproteobacteria > Burkholderiales > Burkholderiaceae_C > Rubrivivax. The sequence continues at coordinate 24,549 of JBBQAI010000058.1, read as the reverse complement.
CCGTCCAGGTGGTGTTGCCATTCACCACCGCCTTGGACCCGGCACTGCCGTCGCCACCGGTGAAGGTGCCGTTGCTCAGAGTCAGGTTGCTGTTGGTGGTGTAGACGCCGATGAAGCTGGCGTTGCTGGTGACGGCCACCTGGCCGGCGCCCGTGAACTGTGTACCGGCGTAGAAAGCGGCGTTGCCGCCGTCGAAGCTGATCGTGCCCGTCTGGGCTTCGATGACCCCGGTGTTGCTGAAGGCGATGCCGCTGCCGATGGAACTGCTGCCGGTTCCAGCGCTCTTGCGCAAGGTGCCGCTGTTGTTGAAGACGCCGCCGGCATAGCCGTCCTGCAGACCCACATCGCCTTGCAGGTCGTAGAGGCCCTGGTTGCTGATCGGGCTGCCGTACTGCATGTACAGCGTTTCTTGCGCGGCGACGGTGCCTTTGTTGACCAGGCTGGCCGTCGTGTATTTGGTGCCACCGCCTGCCAGCGTCAGCGTGCGGCCGGCCGAAATCTCCCAGGCGCCACCCAGCGAACCCGACGTCCACATGACATTGCCATTGACGAGCGCCTTGGAGCCTGCGCTGCCGTCGCCGCCCGTGAAGGTGCCATTGCTCAAAGTCAGGTTGCTGTTGGTCGTGAAGCCGCCCACGAAGTTGGCGTTGCTGGTGACGGCCACCTGGCCAGCGCCGATGAACTGCGTGCCGTTCAAGAAAGTGGCGTTACCACCGTCGAAGCTGATCGTGCCCGTCTGGGCTTCGATGACCCCGGTGTTGCTGAAGGCGATGCCGCTACCGATGGAACTGCTGCCGGTTCCAGCGCTCTTGCGCAAGGTGCCGCTGTTGTTGAAGACGCCGCCGGCATAGCCGTCCTGCACGCCCACATTGCCCTGCAGGTCGTAAACGCCCTGGTTGCTGAGTGGGCTGCCGTACTGCATGTACAGCGTTTCCTGCGCGGCGATGGTCCCCTTGTTGACCAGGCTGGCCGCCGTGTATTTGGTGCCACCGGCGGCCAACGTCAACGTGCGCCCGGCCGAGACCTCCCAGGCGCCCGTCAGCGAGCCCGACGTCCACTTGACGTCGCCGCTCACCAGCGCCTTGGAACCGGGGCTGCCGTCGCCACCGTTGAAGCTGCCGCCACTCAGCGTGAGGTTGCCGTTGGTGGTGAAACCGCCGACAAAGGTGGCGTTGTTGGCCACTGCGACCTGGCCGGCGCCCGTGAATTGGGTGCCATTCAGGAAGGTCGCGGCGCCGCTGTCGAAGCTGATCGTGCCGACTTGCGATTCGATCACGCCCGTGTTGCTGAAAGTGATGCCGCTGCCGATGGAACTGCTGCCCGTGCCGACGCTCTTGCGCAGCGTGCCGCTGTTGATGAAGACGCCGCCGGCATAGCTGTTGAGCAGGCTCACGTCACCCTGGAAGTCGTAGACACCCGGGTTGGTCACGGTGCTGGCGTACTGGAAATACAGGGTGTCGTAGGCCGCCACCGTGCCCTGGTTGAGCACGCTGCCGGTGCTGTACTTGTAGTTGGCCGCCTGCAGGTTCAGCGTGGCCCCCGAGGCCACCGTCCAGTCACCGGCCAGGGATCCCCCCGACCAATTCACCGTGCCGCCGGTGTTCAGCGAGGCGCCGCTGCCGCTGTAGGTGCCGCCCACCAGCGCCAGGTTCTGCGCGCTGAAGGCGCCCACGAAGCTGGCGTTGTTCGACACCTGGTTGATGCCCGCGCCCGTGAACTGCGTGCCGGCGGAAAAGAGCACCGAGCCACTGGCGAAGTCGATGGTGCCGACCTGCGCGTCCAACGTGCCGCTGTTGTTGAAGGTGATGCCGCCCGCGATGATGGTGCTGCCGCCGCCGGCGCTTTTCCTGAAGATGCCGCTGTTGGTGAATGCGCCACCGGCATAGCTGTTGCCCAGAATGGCGTCGGTGGTGGCGTTCCAGGTCCCGCTGTTGTTGAAGGCGTTGCCGTATTGAAAGTACAGCGAGTCGGACCAGTTGACGGTGCCCGCGGTGGCCATCGAACTGTCCACATACTTGTAACTGCCTGCGCCAATATTCAGCGTGTCGCCCGCCAAGAGGCTGCCGGGCAGGCCCTGTGCCGACAGATAGCCGGCGTCCCAGGTGTAGACCACCGCGTGGGCAGCCGGCTGCAATGCAGCCAGCACCGCAGCGGCCAGCAGGCTGCGAACGAGCGGGGTCGGACGGAAGGCGGTTCGGGCTAGCGAACGGCAGTGGCGCATGGGGAATCTCCTCTGGTCAAACGTTGATGCGCAGTCTGCGCTGCACCCGTTAAACGAACGCAAAATTTCCTCGTGCAAACGCGAGCCGCAGCCCCCTCGGCCAGGGGGTCCCAGTGCGACAAAGACGTTACGGTGTGTGTACGGAAGCCGGCCGCCGATAATCCGCCCGACGGCGGCCTCGCTGCCCCGTCTTCCAACAACAAGAAAGGATCACCCCTCATGGCATCTCTGCCCGATTTCATAGCCCCCGCCCGTTACGACGACGCCGACGCCGCCCTGGCTCAGGTGCAGGCCATCTACCGCAACAGCGTCGAACACCTGCGCGGCAACCTGCAGCGTTTCGTCGCCGGTGAAAACATCGGTCAGCACGTGCGCGCCTGCTACCCCTTCGTTCGCGTGCGCACCGACACGGTGGCCCGCGCCGATTCGCGCCTGAGCTACGGTTTCGTCGACGGCCCCGGCACCTTCGAGACCACGCTGACGCGCCCCGATCTGTATGCCCGCTACTACGCCGAGCAGTTCCGCCTGCTGCTGAAGAACCACGGCGTGGGCATCGAGGTGGGCACCAGCACCCAGCCCATCCCGGTGCACTTTTCGCTGGCCGAGAACGACCACATCGAAGGCAATCTGCCGGCCACACGCCGCCTGCTGCTGCGCGATGTCTTCGACCTTCCTGACCTGGCCGCGATGGACGACGGCATCGCCAACGGCAACATCGAACCGGCGCCCGGCGCCGCGCAACCGCTGTCGCTGTTCACCGCGCCGCGCGTCGACTACTCGCTGCACCGGCTGCGCCACTACACGGGCACCGCGCCCGAGCACTTCCAGAACTTCGTACTGTTCACGAACTACCAGTTCTACATCGACGAATTCATCAAGCTGGGCCACAGCCTGATGGCCGACCCGAATGGCGACTACGAGGCTTTTGTCGAACCCGGCAATGTCGTCACGCGCCGCGCTGGCATGCCCGCGCTGGCGGGTGATGAACTGGGCAAGGCACCACCGCGTTTGCCGCAAATGCCGGCCTACCACCTGGTTCGGCCGGACAGCAGCGGCATCACCATGGTCAACATCGGCGTTGGTCCGGCCAACGCCAAGACCATCACCGACCACATCGCCGTGCTGCGTCCACATGCCTGGCTGATGCTGGGCCACTGCGCCGGCCTGCGCAACAGCCAGCAACTGGGCGACTACGTGCTGGCCCACGCCTATGTGCGCGAAGACCATGTGCTGGACGAAGAACTGCCGCTGTGGGTGCCGATACCTGCGCTGGCCGAGGTGCAGGTGGCGCTGGAACAGGCCGTGGCGGACGTGACCCAACTCACGGGCTTCGAGCTGAAAAAGGTGCTGCGCACCGGCACGGTGGCGAGCACCGACAACCGGAATTGGGAACTGCTGCCGCATCCGGGCCCTGAGCGCCGTTTCAGCCAGAGCCGCGCGGTGGCGCTGGACATGGAAAGCGCAACCATCGCGGCTAACGGCTTCCGCTTCCGCGTGCCCTACGGCACCCTGCTGTGCGTGTCGGACAAACCGCTGCACGGTGAAATCAAGCTGCCCGGCATGGCCAACACCTTCTACCGCGAACGGGTGGACCAGCACTTGCGCATCGGCATGCGCGCAGTCGAGTTGCTGCGCCAAGAGCGCACCGGCAGCCTGCACAGCCGCAAGCTGCGCAGCTTCGCCGAGGTGGCCTTCCAATAGCCGGAAGGGGCTGGCCCGGCACCGGCCGGCCAGCCGGTCACGCAAATCAAACCTCGTCGTGTTCAGCTGGCGCGCGCTTGCGGCCGTTCAGCATCGCGCGGACCAGGTTCTCGCGGTGGCGCAGGCTGGTGTAGGCCACGCCAGAGAGGTGCAGCAGCACCAGCGCCAGCAGGCTCCAGGCCAGCGCCCGGTGCACGCGTTCGACGGTTTCGTCACCCCAAAAAAGGTCGGTGGTGTAGAGCCAGCCGGTGAGGCCCAGGCCGGTGACGCAGGCCAGCAGCGCCAGCACCATCCAGCCGCCGAGAGGGTTGTGGCCGATGTAGCGTGGCTCGCGGCGTCGCAACAGCAAACTCAGATAGGCCAGCGTGGCGCGCGGCGTGCGCACGAACTGCGCGAATTGCGCGAACCGGGCGTAGCTGGTGTGGTGCACGAGCGCGCCGCCCCGCACGTCCCACAGCACACCCCACAGCACGCGTCCCAGCGCGATGGCCAGCGCCACATAACCGGCCGGCTGATGCAGGCCGCCCAGCCACCACAGGGCCAGCGTGGACACCGCCACCGACGCCACCAGGCCCCAGTGCAGCAGGCGCACGGCGGCACCCCACACCTTCAGGGTCGCAGCGCCGGCCACGCGGGCGGCTTTATTTCGGTGCGGTGACAGAGGCGAAAGTCTTGGGGTGGAAGAAGGCCTCGACCTTGTTGTTCTTCTCGTCGCGGCCGTAGACCTCGTAGCAGCCGTTGGTGATCTTCACGCGGCTGATCTTCCAGCCCTGGTCGCTGAGCTTGCGCTCCAGTTCGGCCTGCGGCTTCCATTCGCTTTTCGGCAGGGCGTCGCACTTTTCAGCGTGCCCCTGCGCTTGCGCGGCGCCCAGAGCCAACAGGCCAGCGCAGAGCATGGAAATCGCTTTCACGGATGTCTTGGTTTTCATCGTCAGCTTCCTTGGTTTTTCCGGTCGGATCAGATTCGGATTCATTTCAGAAAAAACGATAACACGAATAGGAATGATTCCTATTGCGCGTCAAATCACAGCTGATGGTGATGGCAGCACAGCGGCAGCACAGCGGCAGCAAGGCCAGCGGCAGCCGCAGAGGCGTAAACGAAGATTTATCATCAGGCCTGATGCAAGCCAGCCCCCTAGACCTCGCCCAGGTACGCCTGGATAACGCGCTGGCCCTCTTCGAAGAGTTCGTGCGCGCCACCGCGCGCCACGCCGACGCAGCCACGCTGCGCGGTCTGGAGAGGCGCTTCGCAGAACGGGTGCAGATCCAACCCAGTTACTGGAGTCAGATCAAGGGCCGCTCGCGCCAGATCGGCGAACGGCTGGCCCGCCAGTTCGAACTGCTGTGTCACAAGCCTGCTGGCTGGATGGACACGCCGCACGGCGTCGCATCTGCGCCACGCGGGGCGCTGGCACTGTCCGCAGATCTGGCTGAGACGGCAGGGCGCGACACCCGGGAAGACCTGTCCCCGCGCGATGACGACGAGCGTTTCATCATGGGCTTGGTGTTGACCTTCTACCGACGCCACCCGCAACGCGCCCGCACCCGTTTGCTGGACCTGCTGGGCGAGGTCTTGACAGCGCCGGCTGCAACGGCGCCACCGCCACCCGCCGCAGCGCTTACACCACCCAAGCTGGCGCCCGGTGTCGTGCGCAAACCACCCGCGCCGCCCGCACCGCCCGCACCGCCGGAAGACCCACGCGACCTGTGGCTGCGCACTCAGACGGGTGTGGCACCGCTCAAACGCAAACGCTGAACAGGCGTTGCGCAGACGTTTCGTTTGCGTTGCGTATCCGTTGCATCCGCATTGAGCAAAATCACTTGCGCTTTGATAACGTCGTCTTTATCATTTGCGCAAGCCTGCGAAGTCCGGGCCGCGCCAAATGGCGCGACTCAAGCCCACAGCCGATCCACCCACCACCGGAGCCCCATGAAGCCGTTCTTGTCAAACGCCACCCGTCGCGGCCGCCGCCACTTTCAGGCCACGGTCGAACTGCAGGGTGTTCAGGCTGGCAAGAGCGTGCGCATGGCGCGCCGCAACGATGGCACTCCGCCCGGGTTGCCGGTGAGCTGACCAGCTGCAGCGGCACGCGCCGCGCAGTGAGTCGGCCCACCACGGCCCGGGTTGCACCAGCAGCCCGGGCCGTTTGCGTTTCGGATCACGGCGTCGCCATCGGTTTTCGTCCCTCAGTTTTCGGTCTTTCCCTCGCCCCAAGGAGCCTCTGATGAAGATCACCCTCAAGTCGCACAAGCCGCGCAACCCCTTCGTCGTCGCCGGCCTGCGACGTCTGGCCGGCAGCCACAGCCCGCGTGGCGGCGCTGCCCGCCAGCAAGCCGCAACTGCGATGCGGCGCGAGATCGCCGCCAGCCAGGACCGCTACAAGCCCAGCCCCTGAATCCACCCCGGAAGCGCCATGCTCGCCAGCAGCGGCGGCGGCTTCCCCCGGAGAATCACCATGTTGTCGACCGACCCTCTCGACCGTCTTGATGACGCCGACCCCTACAGCGGGCACCGCAGCCGGCTGTGGGCCACTGCCCTGTTGCGTGCCGGCAGCCGCCTGCTCGACAGTCTGGCCGTCAGCTTGGCGCCAGCACCGCGCGCCGCCCCGGCAGACCGCGTGATCGAGTTCCACGCCGACGCAGGCGCCCCCGAAGGCGCCTTGTACGTGGACGGCCAACTGGTCGGGCACGTGTTGGGCGTGACGCGGCTGTGATGGCCGCGGCTTGAGCAGCCCCGGGCTCATGCCAACCGAACGGTCGGCGTGGGCCCGCCTCAAGCTGCGCGGCGCGCTGCCGATATCACGCTGACGACCCGGGCCTTCAACCTGCCCGGTCCACTCGGCTCCGCAGCTCCACGCACGACCCATGTCCACCCGCCCTGGCTTTATTCACACCGCACCGCGCGATCTTGCGCAGTGGGTTGTCCTGTTCGACGCGGCGCAACTGCCCATCCTGGCCGCCACGGCCGACGAGCTGGACCTGATGCGCCTGAACGAAGACGCCGTCGACGCCCACCTGCTGGCTGAGGTGGTGGCCAGCGATCCACTGATGACCTTGAAGCTGCTGGCTCATGTGGCCCACCTGCGGCGCGGCCGAGCCGGCAGCCGCGGCGATAGCGAGACCGACGCCGAAACCGTCACCGAGGCCTTGGTGATGCTGGGCATCTCGCCCTTCTTCAGGGCCTTCGGCGCGCAACCGGCCACGGTGGAAGCGCAACTGGCCGACCAGCCCGCCGCGCTGGCTGGTTTTCAGGAGGTGCTGGCGCGGTCGCGCCGCGCCGCGCGTTTCGCCATCGGCTTTGCAGTGCACCGCATGGACTACGACGCGCCGGTGATCCACGAGGCGGCGCTGCTGCACGACTTCGCCGAGCTGCTCCTGTGGTTGCGCGCGCCGGGCCTGGCGCTGCAGATCGCGCAACGCCAGCAGGCCGACAGCACGCTGCGTTCAGCGGCCTTGCAGCATGAGGTGTTGCACATCGAGCTGGACGAACTCGAACACGCGCTGATGCTCGCCTGGCGCCTGCCGGCGCTGCTGGTGCAGATCACCGACGAGCACGCAGCCCAAACCACCTTGCAGATGCGCAATGTGCAACTGGCCATCCGGCTGTCACGGCACAGCGCCCTGGGCTGGGACAACGCCGCCCTGCCTGACGACCTGCACGATATCGCCGAACTGCTCAGCATCTCGCCAGACGCCGCGCGACGCCTGGTGCTGGAGATCGACGCCGCGTGAAGGGTGCGGCTTCGATCGGACGCCCTGGGTCAGGGCCGTCTCGATCAGGGCCGGCGTGCGCTGATGGTCACTTCCACACGGCGGTTGGGTAGCAAGCACTCTTCCAGATCACTGGTGCGCATCGAGCGCGCCTGGCAGGCCTGGACCTGCACGCTGTCGCCGCCGGCCGAGGTGCTGATTGCGGACGCCGCAATACCCAGCCTCTCCAGCGCGGCCCTCACCGTTGCCACGCGCTTTTCAGACAGGCGCTGGTTGTAGTCGCGCTGGCCGGTGCTGTTCAGGCGGTCGGCGTAGCCGGCCAGTTGGATGGACTTCACGATCAGCTTCTCGCGCTGCACACGCTGCACCAGCGCTTCGAGTTGCAGCACCGAATAAGCCCGCATGTTGGCGGCGTCGTGCCGGTCGAAGTTGAATAACACGCCGGCCGACAGAAGCAGTTCCTGCACCTGAACCGGTGGCGACGCCGCCAGCGGAACGGCAGCGGGCATGACAGGCGCTGTCAGCGCGCCAGGCGGTGACGGCAACGGCGCAGGCGGTGCGGGCACCGGCGCTGGCGGCGGGTTGCAACTGCCGGCCAAGTCTTGCGCTTCGCCCAGCAGGTCTTCGGCGATCTGAACGTAAGGCTTGGCGTGGCGCCATTCCTGTTGCTGGTATTCATTGCCGGCGTGAACCAGTTCGACCTCGGCACAAGCCACTTTCTGTTGCGCGCAACGGAAACCTGCGTGGCCGCGCAGCGCGGCGGCGCGGTCCCACAGGTCGGGCCGCAGACGCGCGGCGCCATTGACCAGCGGCGTGTCGGTGCCCAGCGCCATGCCGCGCTCCATGCCGACGATCAGTTTTTCCGACTCCGTCATCGCCGCCTGCGGGAAGGCGCTGCGGTCGTTGCGCGTGTACTCGTGAAAGCTCACGTCCAGCCAGCATTGCGACTTCGACAAAAAGTAGTCTCGCACCGGACGGCCCTTGTCGTTCAGGCCCTTGATGCGGCCTTGCAGGGTTTCGTAGGCGCGCTGGTCGGTCTGGATGGCTTCGTCCGTGATGCGGGCTTGCTGCGGCGTGAGTTGGGTGGTCTGCGCCAGCGCAGCGAACGGGGCGAACGACGCGCTGGCCATCAGCAGCGCAGCGCGCAGGCGCGGCAGGAAGCGTGGCAGAAACGGGGTGTGCATGTTCATCGGTCGAGGCTCCTGTTGACCTCGCGGTCACGGCCCTTGAAAAGGTTCTCGTCGAACTTGAAGCGCAGCCGCAGGTAGGCCCCGCGGCGGGTGTATTCATAGCCCGTGAGGTCGGCGTCGCCGGAAAAGCCGGTGGCGTTGACGCCAGCCGACAGCCACAGATTGGTCTGCAGCAAGTAACCCACTTCGGCGCCGTAGGCCGTTTGCCGCGCGGCGTTGCCGCCCAGTTGCGCCGCCGCCATCACGCCCACGTCCCAGCGCTCGGTCACGTCGTAAACCAGGCGGGCGGCCAGCAGCTGGGTATGGAATGCACTCGCCACACCGCCTTCCAGCCTGTCGGTTTGCCACTTGCCAGCGACGCAGCCGGTCAACCACCAGGGCCGCGTCGGGTGGTAGTCGCCTGTGGTCGAAACGATCCAGGCACGCGAGCGCAAATCACCGGCGGCCGCATTGCTGGCGTCGCGCTCAGTCTTGTATTCGACTTTGCCCAGCGCATTGATGCGGTTGGTGTCGGTGTCGCGGTAGGCCAGGCCGACCTGCGCGCGGTCTTGCAGTACGTCGCCGCGTGCAGCGTAGTCGGTGTAGAGCAAGTGGTTGCGGGCCAGCAGCGTCCAGTCGCGGGCCAGCTTGCGGGCCACCATCGCCTGCCACAGCGTGGTGGTGAAGCGGTCGTTGTCGGGCGTGCTGCTGATGTCACCCGAACGGCGCAGTTCCAGGCGTGTGCTGGCGCGCCACAGCGGGTTGGCCGACCAGTCCAGGCCGCCACTGACGGCGTTGACGGCGGCGGTCTGCCCGCTGATCACCCGCAGGTTCTCAAAGGCTGTGCTGACGCGCCAACCTTCGGCCACGTTCCAGGTGTTGCGCAAGCCGGATGCCAACTGAAGATCACGGCCCGAGATGGCGTCGCGCAGCCGGTATTCGCTGAAGGCCTGGGTGTCGCGCAGGTAGCTGCTGTCCACACCGAAGACGAAGGCGCCTGCGCTGCGGCCGGTGTCTGACACGCCGCCGAGTTGCACCCAACCGCTTTGCTGTTCATAGCGACCGTAAAGGCGCGTGCGTTCCGCCACCGTGTAGTCACCGCCGAAGGAAGCGCGGCGGCGGCGGTCGCCGGAGACATCGGTTTCGACCTCGCCGCCCAACGTGAAGCGCTCGTTGACGCGGTAGCCGGCACCGAATTTCACCGTGGTGCTGGCCAGCTGCGTGCCCGCCGCCAGGCTGCTGGCAGCGCTCCCCAAAGTGCCTTGCTGAATGACCGGCAGGCCGGTCGCCGGGTCCACAGCTTGGTTGCCGAAGCCCAGCGCACCACCGCCCGAGCCGCTGCCGATGCTGCTGGTCAAACCCTGTGTCTGGTCGTAAGGCCAGGTCAACGCGCCATTGCCTTGTGTGCCGACGGTTTCGCGCGCGGCGCGGATGCTGGCGGCCAGAGTCAAACGCGATGTGGCGGCCCAGCGCGCGCCGAAGGCCACCGACGAGCGGTCGCCGCCACCGGGGTTACGGTCCTCGCTTTTCGTGCCTTCGACCAGCAGGCGCAGGTCCTCGGTGAGCTTGTAGCCGCCCTTGGCGTAGAACTCTTCGCGGCCGCCGTTCAGCGGTGCGGCCGGGTTGTTGAACAGCGGTGAAGACTTGCCATAGAACACCCGCGCATCGGTGCGTTCGCCCTCGTGCGCCAATTCGGCGCGCACGGCCTTGCCGCGCACGTCGCCGCTGCGGTTAATCAAGGCCGGCGTGGTGCTGGTGTTGGTCGGGTTGGTGTTGACGCTGCTGGTGCTTTGCGCGCCTTCGATGACCAGCGCCGTGCGCTCGGCCAGCTTCACGGTGATGTTGGCGCTGGCCAGGTCGTAGGCCGCCAGCGGGTTGCGGTCGCTGACCAGCGAGCCACCGACTTCGACCGTTTGGTTCAACCGCCATTGCCCGTCACCACCGGCCACCCAGAACGGCGTCCCGCCCTGGTCCACCTCGTAGCTGACGCGCAGCGTCACCGGGTTCAGCTTCTCATCGACGCTGGGCAGGAAGCTGGTCAGCAGGATGCGGCCCGAGAAGGGCTCGAAGGTGTAATCGACCAGCCGCGCCAGCGCGCGCACGCTGACGATGCGTGACGGCTGCATGCGGTCGCGCACCAACACTTCGACTTTTTCGCTGCCTTCCAGCACGCCGTTGTTGCGCAGGCCGTAAGGGCCTGATCCCTGGCTGGCGATCTCTTCGACCACCTGGCGCAGTGTGTCTCGAAAGGCAAACACATTGCCCGTTAGCTCGCCCGCTTCGTGGTGCAGGCGCACGCCGGTGGCGGTGCGGTTGTAGTTGCCCAGGCTGCGCTGCTTCAGCGAGGCCACGGCGCCCTGCCCTATCGGCTGCGTGTAGCCGTCGCCTGTGACGAAATCGCCGTAGAGCGCGTAGCTCTTGTTCTTGTCCACACGCACGTACAAACGGTCGCCCGAGCGCGCGTCGAAGCTGCGCAGGGAAGCGTCGCCATAGACCGGGTAAATCTCATCGGGCCGCACGTCGCGCAGCAAACGCGCGCGGGTGACCTTGTCGCTGTCGTAGGCCGCCGTCAGCAGCAGGTCGCCACGGATGGTGCCCTTCAGGTAGAAGGCGGCGCGGCCAGCCACGGTGTTGCGACCCCCATTGAACTGGCGCGACCAGTTTTCCAGTTCCTGCTCGAAGCCGTCGTTGCGGCGCGGCTGGTTCAGCACCGCCTTGCTGCGGAAGTTGACGATGCCTTCGATCAAACCCGCTGCCACCATCGGCCTTAGTTCGGGCACGAAGCTGATCACGCCGGCGGCTTCCTCGTTGCCTGCCGTGATGCGCACGCGCACGTCCTGCGCTTCGGCCGGCGCCAGCAGCGTGAATTCGGCGACACCGCCTTCGACCTTCAGCTGCACGCCCGGCGTCACCTTATCGGCGTCCTGCCGGCGCGGGCCCAACTCGTCAGTGCGGGCGCCGGGCAGCAGGATGCGGCCACCCGAGTGTTCGATGGTGATGAAAACGGTCTGCTGCAGCGGCCGGCCCTCGCGGTCGAGCAGCAGCACTTTCAGCTTGACCGGCGTCTGGCCATCGGCCGGCACGGCGTCGCGATCGACCTCGACCAGCACGCGGGCCACGGCCGCGTTGGCGGCGTAATCGATGCCGGCCTGCTCACCGCGGAACAGCGTCGGCGCCTGCGCGTCCTGGCCCGGCGCGCGCGGGTAGAGCGTGGCATCACCGGCCGTGGTAGCGGTGTAGCGCACGTCGGTGGGCGAGCCGGCCGGCGGCTGGGTCTGGGCTTGGGCGTGGCTCTGCACGGCCAGCGCCAGCAGACTCAAGGTGAGCGGTTTGCAGCGAATGCGCAAGCGCGTCAACAGGCGGTCAGTTCGTGCCACGGCCGCCTCCTGCGTCAGGTGCGGTGCCACTCTCGCGGCCGGTGGGCGCCGGCCGGTTCATCGGCAAGGCCGGCGTCGGCACATTCGTTTCATCCTGTGTAGGCCCCGCCGGGACCGGCACTGGCGCACGCGGCTTGGGCGCCAACTGGTTGCTGCCGTCGGTGCCTTGCTGCGGCGACTTGAAGGTGCTGCTGCCGGCTGACTTGCTGTCGAAGCGCAGTGCCGGGCCGCGCTGCTTCTCGGTCTCGGGCGCGCGCACTTCGCCTTGCGCGCGGCGCGCCTTGACTTGTTCCAGCACGGTGTTCGAGCAGCTGCCTTCGATGAAATCGGCGCGGTGCAATTCGCCGTTCTTCAGGTCCAGCCACAGGCTGCTGGCGTCGCCCAGGTTGCGGTTGCTGGACGTCGTCAGGCGCGAGCCACGCGGCAGCGTCAGGCCATCCACCTTCAACACTGCGCTCTTGGCCGGGATGCCGCAGACGCTGTACTTTCCTTCGCTGTCGCTGATCAAGGTGGTGCCGTCCTGCATCACCAGGCGCACGCCGGGGATGCCCAGTTCTTCCTTGTCCTGGATGTGGTTGCCGTTGCAATCGACAAAGATCTTGCCGACCACGCAGGCCTCGGTGGCGAAGACGCCGCCGCTGACCTTGACGCGGTAAGCCGCTTCGTTGGTGGCCACCGCGCCGCCCAGCGGGTTGAAGGCCGCATCGATGCAACCGGCCGGCACGCCGCAAGCCTGGCCGCGCGCGCGGTTGATGCCGTCGCCTTGCATCGCGCCGACATCGACCCGCACGCGGTAGCGCAACACCAACTGCTTGCTGGCGGGCATCGCGCCGAGGTTGAAGGCCAAGGTCGGACCGAGCCCGCCCTGCGGATCGGCTATCGACTTGTCGCCCACCATCGCCGTGCCCTTGATGTAGGTGAAGCCGGCCGGCAGGCGGTCCACCACCGTCGTCTGGCGCGGCGCGGGGCCGGCCGTGACGCTGACCGTGATGGTGTAGCGCACGGTGTCGCCGACCTCGGCCACCGCCTTGTCGCCGGTCTTGCTGAGCGCAACGGTGCTGGGCAGTGCCGGGTCCAGCGGGATGTGGTTGTGGATGATGTTGGCGCCGCCGCTGCCGCTGGTGACTGTCAGGAAATAGCTGGTGCCGGTGCCGACAGCGGCCACCGGCGCGGTGGCTTGCGGCTGCACGGCGTAGACCGAGCCCGCGCCGCCAGCCGGCACCAGCGGGCCTGCCGTGGCCGGAATGGCGGTGGACTGGAAGCTGTAGCCAGCCGGTGGCGTGACAGTCAGGCCGAAGGTGCAACTGGCCGGTGCGCTGGGGCCGAAGAGGAACTGGTAGAAGCCATCAGGGCCGACCGTCATGGACGCGCTGCTGCTGGTCAGCGCGTAGCCGCCCAGGGTGGCGCCGACGAGGCCGGTGCCGGGGTTCCAGCCGGTGCAGGTGCCGACGGGCGCCAGCGTGACGATGGACCCCGCCACGGGGGTGCGCAGGCCCGAGTCGTAGACCACGCCACTGGGATCCACCGGCATGCTTTGCTGCGGCAGTTCCTGGCCCGGCGCGAGGATGACGGTCAGCGCCGGCGTGTTGCCGGCGCCAACGCAGGAACTGGCCTTGCCGTTGGCGGCCGCTGTGGCGTCGCAGCCGGCGCCGCTGGAGCCGGGCGACTTCTCGCCATTGACCGGGTAGCCGAAGACGATGCCCGAAGCCGGGTCGCGGAAGCGCACGGCCAGCGGCACGCCGGGCATCTGCCCGCTGACCTTGTAGCTGCCGTCGGCGGCGGTGGTGGCGCGGCCGACGATGGCACCGGTGCTGGTGTCGATGATCTCGACCAGCCAACCCGGCAAGCGGCGATCGCCGGCGTCGAGCAGGCGCGGCGTGTTGCCCACGTCGTACCAGGCGGTGCCCGAAATGGCCGACGACAACTGCACACCCGTCGGCGTGCGGCAGGCGTTCTGCGTGATGCCGGCCGCACACACCGGCAGCAAGGCCGGGTTGTTGTTGAAGGCGTCCAACTCGGCGGCCGACGGCCGGCGCGCGGCGATTTCGCCACCGCCATCGACCATCACTGCGTTGTCCACCGAGCCGCCCGCTGCAGCGGCAGCCGCCACGTTGACGGTGGCTGCGATGGTGTTGGCCGACGTGGCACCCGCCGCAACCACGCTGCTGCTGGTGCAGCTGAAAGCGCTGGCACCGACGGCACCCGCGCAGGACCAGCCGCTGCCGGTGGGTGTGGCGGCCAGCGTCAGGCCGGCCGGCAGGCGGTCGCTGACGGTGACGCTGCCGCTGCTGGCGACTTCGCCCACGTTGCGCACGCTGATCAGGTAGTGGCCTGGGAAACCGACAGTGAACTTGGCCTCGACAGCACTCTTGCTGACGCGCAAATCCGGCGAGTTCGCCAGTTCGCCGAAGTTGTTGCCCGTGGATCTGGCGCCCGGCGCCAGCACGATGCTGGCGATGCCCGAGATGGCCGTCGCAGGCGTCGTCGCAACGCCGCCCACTATGCCGGGCGTGGTGATGCCGTTCACGGTGCCGGCCGGCTGCATGGGCTCGGTGACGGCGTAGGTGCCCGGTCGCAGGTTGCCAAAGCTGTAGCTGCCGTCGGCTGCCGTCACCACGGTGATGCTGACCGGGTTGCCCAGGTCGTCGGTGCCAGTCAGCACCAGCGTCACACCGGGCAAGCCGGCTTCGGTGCCATCGCGCAGGCCGTTGTTGTTGTTGTCGGCGTAGACGCTGCCGCTGATCTCGGCGCCCGGCACTTCGCCGAAGTTGTTGGCGCTGGACGTGGCGCCCACGCCCAGGTTGATGGTGCTTATCGCGCTGGGCACGGTCGCCACGGCGGTTGCGGTGCCGCCGGTGGAACCTGGGACGGTGGTGCCGTTGACGGTGCTGGGCGGCTGTGTGGGCTCGTTCACCTTGTAGACGCCCGGCGCCAGGCTGTCGAAGCTGTAGCGGCCGCTGGCGTCGGTGGTGGTGGTGCGTGCGACGGTGCGGCCTGCGCTGTCGGTGCCACTCAGTTCGACCATCACGCCGGCAATGCCGGCCTCGGTGCCGCCCGGGCCGGTATCAATCGCACCGTTGTTGTTGCTGTCCAGCCAGACGGTGCCGTTCAAAACGCTGTTGTTCGGAATCTCGGCGAAGTTGTTGCCGATGGATGTTGCGCCCGACGTGGCCAACACGATGCCGCCGATCACGCTGGGTGCGGTGGCCGGCGGCGTGACGCTGCCGCCAGCGCTGCCGGCAATCGTCACACCATTGCTGGTGCCGGCGGGCTGCGTGGGTTCGGTGACGGTGTAGGTGCCTGGACGCAAATCGGCCACGCTGTAGCTGCCGTCGGCGGCGGTGGTCAGCGTGCGCGTGACGGCCGCACCCGTGTCGTCGGTGCCGGTGATGACAATGACCACGGCGGGCAGGCCGGTGTCACCCGGCGGGTTCTGCACGCCGTTGTTGTTCAGGTCGAGGAAAACCGTGCCGCTGAGGCTGACGGGCAGCAGTTCGCCGAAGCGGTTGTCGGTGGAATCGGCACCGGCCGCCAGCGGGATGCCGCTGATGGTGCTGGGCGTGCCGCTCGGCGCGGTGGCGCTGCCGCCCGTGCTGCCGGCAGCGGTCTTGCCGTTCAGCGTGGTCACCGCGCCGACGACCGGCTGCGCGGCTTGTTCGGTGACGGTGTAGCCGGCCGGGCCAGCCGCCAGCAAGTCCACGAAGCTGTAGTTGCCGCTGCCATCGGTGGTGGCCGTGCGCGTGACGGCTGCGCCCGCTGCATCGGTGCCGGTCAGCGTGACGACGACGCCCGCAATGCCCGTTTCACCGGCTTGTCGCGTGCCGTCGTTGTTGGTGTCCAGCCAGACCGAACCCGACAGCGTGCTGACGCGTTCGCCGAAGTTGTTGGCGGGCGAGCCGGCCACGGGCAGGTTGGGGATGGTGATGCCGTTGGCGATGCTGCTGCTGCCGGGCGTGCTGCCGGGGTTGGTGTTGCCGTCGGCGTAGCCGGTGGGTTGGGCTTCGCACAGGGTGTAGGTCAGGCCGGCCGACACGCCGCTGAAGACGTAGTTGCCGCTGGCATCGGTGGTGGTGCGCCCGACTTCCGTGCCGGCGCAAGTGCCGCCCAGCACCAGGCGCACGACGACGCCGGCGATGCGGCCATCGGCGCCGCCCAGCGTGCCGTCGCGGTCGCGGTCGATGTAGACGGTGCCGCTGATGGGGGCAATCGGCAATTCACCGAAGTTGTAGGCCGTGGCGTTCACGCCGGCGCCCAGCACCACGCCGCTGAGGCTGTCGTTGATGGCGTTGCTGCCGCCTGCGCTGCCGGCCGTGTCCTTGCCGTCGTTGAAAACACCGGCCACGGCGGGTATCGCGCCTTCGGTGACGTTGTAGCCGCTCGCGTCGCTTTGCAGCAAGTCGGCAAAGCTGTAATTGCCGTTGACGTCGGTGGTGGTACTGAGGCTGACGGCGGCGCCCGTGGCGTCGATGCCGCTCAGCGTGACCGGCACGCCGGCGATGCCGGACTCGCCGCTGTCACGCAGGCCGTTGTTGCTGTTGGCGGGCGCCAGCGGCGAATAGTCCACGTAAACCGAACCGGCCAGCGAGCCAACACGTTCACCGAAGTGGTTGCCGGCCGAACCGGCGGGCAGCAGGCTGGCGATGGTGATGACGTTGGCGCCCGGCGTGGCGGCCGACGAACCGCCAGGGTTTTCGGCGCCGCTGGCGTAGCCGGCAGGCTGCACTTCGCAGACGGCGTAGCTGCCGCCGACGGGCACGTTGGCAAAGCTGTAGTTGCCATTGGCGTCCGTGGTGGCTTGCTGCAGTTCGGTGCCCGTGCAGACAGGACCCTGCACCAAGCGCACGACGACGCCAGGGATGCGGCCGTCGGTGGGCAGCGGGTCGATCAGGCTGTCGCGGTTGCGGTCGATGTAGACCGTGCCGCTGATGGACGCGACCTGCAGTTCACCGAAGTTGAACAGCGTGCCGTCCAGGCCGGCGCTGAGGTCGATGGCGCTGATGCGGTCGGTGTTCGCGGCCGGCGTGTTGGGCTGCGCGGTGCAGCCACTGGCGCAGGCTGCGCCATTGATCAAGCCGGCGTTGACGGGACCGTTCAGCAAGCCAGTGGGGGTCGCGGGCAGTGGCTCTTCCAGCGTGTAGGGGATCAGCGGGTCGAGGTTGCTGAAGCTGTAGCCCCCGCCGGCCACGGTAATGGCCGTAGCGGCAACCGCGCCCGTGGTGGCGTTGCGCAGCGTGACGGTGGCACCGACGATGGCCGGGTCGGTCGCGGCGTCGCGCACACCGTTGCCGTTGAGGTCGATGTAGACAAATCCCGACAGGCTGACGCGGCGCACTTCGGGGAAGTTGTAGTTCACGCTCTGCGCGCCGCCGGCCAGGACCACGCTGGTGTAGCTGGTGTCGCCGGCCGAGCCAGCGCTGGCGAACGTACCGCCGGTCGAGGGTGCGTTCACGCCGCTGGTGGGTGGCGCGGTGGGGCCGTTGTTGTAGCCAGCAGGCTGGGTCTGCGTGACGGTGTAGCCGGTGCTCAGCGCTGACGGCGGCAGGTCGGTGAAGCTGTAGTTGCCGCTGGCGTCGGTGACAGCGCTGCGGGTGATGGCGTTGCCGTAGAAGTCGGTGCCGCTCAGCGTGATGGTCACGCCGGCGATGCGCGGCTCGGCAGCGGCAGCCTGCGGCACACCACCGTTGCTCCCGCTGCGGTCACGGTCTTCGAAGACCGTGCCGCTGAGCGACGCGGCCTGCACCTGGGTGGTGGCCGGCGCGCTGTCGTTGGCCGGGTTCAAGTCGAGGGAAACCGGCGCGCCGCCGCCGTCGAGGCCGGGCGACACTGTGGCCGTGTTGGTGACGTTGGTGCCGTAGGGCGAGGTGTAAAAGCCGGCCTTCGGCCGCGCCCACAGCGTCAGCACCACGGTGTTGCCCGCCGCGTCATTGCCGGGGAAAGCACCGCTCAACACGCAGCTGATGGTCTGCTGCTGACCGGCCGCCGTGATGGTTGCTGGCGCAGCGCTGCAGGCGGGCGTTGCGACCGTCAAACCCGCGAAGGAGCCGACAAGCGCGGTAGGGCTGAAGGTGCCGCCCGTGACCCATTCGAAGTTGGCCGGCAGCATGTCGGTCACGCGCATTTGTGCGGTGTCGCTGGGGCCGTGGTTCTGCAGCGTCAACGCGTACTGAACCGGCTGGTTGATGTTGACCGGGCTGGCCGTGATGCGCGCCTTGCTGATCGACAAGTCGGTCTTCGGGAAGATGGAATCGTTGATGGACGCCAGGTTGTTGCCGGCGACGGCGGGGTCGTAGCTGCAGCCGCCGATCAGTTCGTAGCCGGCGGATTCGTCGGCGCAGATGTGGGGCGCGTTGCCCACGGTGACGACAGCGGCCGGGCCTGAGAAGGTGAACAGAAGGTCGAAGTTCACCTCGGTCGATGGGTCAAGGAAATTGGCCGCGCCAGCGCCCAGCGTGCAGACCACATCGGCGTTGTCGGCGGCCTGGGTGCAACTGACGGTGGGTGAGGGCTTGAGGGTTAGCCCGCTGCCGGCCGGCGTGGCATTGATCGAGCCTGGGGCCACGCCATCCAGGTGCAGGGTGTAGCCCGGCGGCACGGTCACGCGGTCGATCATTACGACGTTCTCGGCGCGTGACGGGCCGTTGTTCTGTTCGCGGAAGCGGTAGCGCAGCGGGTCGCCGAAAGCAAAGCTGGGCTGGCCACTGGGCACGACGCGAGCGACGGACTGTTGCAAGTCAACGCGTGGGTCCTGGATGTCCAGCACCACGTGTTCGGTGTTGTTCGAAACGGCGGCGGCGTCATTGCAAACCGTTGAAAGCGTGCCTGTGCTGCGGAACTCGCAGTTCTGTGCTGTATCCAGCGCCACGGTGGCCACGTTGTCGAAATTGTTCGGCGATGACACCGGCAGCGTGGCCGGCTTGATCAAGCGGGCCTGGATGGAGACCGTGTAGAAGTCGTAGCGTGTGACGCTGCTGCCCGCGCCCGTGGCGCAGGTGACGACGCCGGTGGCGGGCACGACGCTGCAGGCCATGGCCGGTGAACTGCCGCTGCCGATGGCGCTGGCCGAGAGCAAAAGAAAGCGGTCAGTCGGCAACGTGTCGATCACGGTCAGCGACCCGTTGATGCGGTTGGGGCCGAGGTTGCGCGCGACGATGGTGTAGTTCACCACCTGGCCGATGCGCGCCGACACCGGCGGGTTGACGATCTTCGAAGTGACGGCCGGGTCGGCGCGACCGGCCACGTTGAGGGCCGCCGCGTCGCTCAAGGGCGCACCGGCGGTGCCGGTCAGGATGGCGTCGGGCGAAGACAGAAAAGCCGTGTTGGTGAAACTGCCGGCTTCGAAGTTGCGGTCTACCCGCACAACAACCTGGACTTGGCTGCCGGGTGCCACGTTGGTGAAGGTACAGCGCAGATCGCTGACGCCGGCGGCCATGGCGTCGCAACTGCCAGCACCGGAAGGCAACACGGTGACATTGGCTGCGGGCGTCACGTAGCCGGGGATGGCGGCGCCCGGCGAGGCCACATTCAAGATGCCCGGCAGCGTGTCGGTCATCACCAAGGTCGGGATGGTGCGCTGGATGCCACCGGCGGGGGTGGTGACCGTCATGCGCCAGTACATCGAGTTGTCGGTGGCGGCGACGGTGGGGGCTGCGGCCACGGCGTCGAACCAGGTTGAGCCGTCGCGCGACGATTCCTTCACGATCAACACCTGGGCCTGCCCGCTGACCACCGGCGTGCCGATGACGTTGGCCGACGCGCAGTCCACACCGCCGGCTTCGTTGCCGTCCGGCGGCTGCGGGCCGGCTGACGGCGGCAGGCCCAGCAAGGTCAAGGCCTGCGCGCCGGAGCACGCGGTGTTGGTCAAGGTGATGGGGCCCGTGATGGCAGCGTTGACGTGGGTGATCAGCCGCACATTGACTGAAGCACCCACCGCCAGCGTGCCGCCCAGGGTGCGCAGGCAGACCACACGGCGCAAGCCGGCGCCGCCCGAGTCGGCCGCACCCCCGCTGCAGGACCATCCCGGCGAGACGAAGACGTTGACGCCGACGTACTCTTCCTCGTTGCGCATGGTCTCGACGATGCGCAGCGGCGTGGCGCCCGTGGCGTCGGAATAGACCGCCGGCGACAGGCCGTTGTTCGTGACGAAGATGTCGTTGTCAAGGTCGGAATTGGCTGCCAAAGGCCCGCCGGTTTTGTACTTCGCCACGGCCAGATCGGCATAGGGCGGCACGATGACGTAGGGCACCAGCGTGCGGTTGTTCGTGGTGTCCGCATCGGTCACGCCGCCTGGCAGCGAGCCGCCGGCGCCAGTCACGATTTCGATGCCGAAGTTGCCGCTTTGCGCGGTGGGCGGCGAGGTCAGGGGCAGCACGAAGCTCTGCGCGCCGCCGCCGGTGACGGTGCCGCTGGTGCAAGTGACCACGGTGCCGGTGACGCCGTTGACCGTGCCAGCGCCGCTGTTCACACAAGCAGCCGGCAAGGCGCCGATGGTGAAGCCTGTCGGGATGGCGACGCGCACCTGGCCACCCCTGGTGGACTGCGGGCCGTCGTTGGCGTAGCCGATGGTCAGTGGCTGCGCGGCGCTGACCGGCGATGAGGCGGCGAAGCTGCCGGTGGGGCGTGGGTCGGCGCCGTTGTTGATGGTGAAGTTGACGAAGGCCGTGTCGTTGGCTGGCGCAGTGTCGATGTAGTTGATGCCGTCGGCCGCAATGGATGCGTTGTTGGTCAAGCCACCGGCGCCGGCCGCAGTCAAACGACCCTGCAGCGTGACGGGCGCCAATGTGGACAGCGGGCCTGTAACGGCGCAGACCAGTTGCCGCGCCACGTTGGCCGCAGCTACCGAGTTGCAGCTATAGCCCGGCGCCGTCACTCCGGTTAGCGTGAATTCGCCGGGGCCGCCCGGAAACTGATCGGTGATGGTGATGCTGGCGCCGGCGGGCAGCGTGTCGCCCGATATCGCTGGCGTGAGCGTAAAGGATGGGCTCTGGCCATTGATGAAGACGGTGCTGGGCGCGACGGCCTTGACGATGGAAAGGTCGCCACCCGACACCACGGTGTAGGAGTTCTGCGCCAGGCTGGCCGGCGGCCCGGGGTTGGTGGCCGCGAGCAAGCCGCCACCGAGGGCAAGGCCACGGAGGTTGACAGTGAAGGTGCCGGTGGCGCTGACGCCGCCCGGATCGATCGACGAGCAGTTCAGCGTCTGGGTACTGCCGGCAGCGCCGGCCAGGGTGCAGGAAGGCGGCAGCGGGGCGACGATTTCCAAGGTGCTCGGTGACGTGACGTTCACCGTTTCGGGCCCAGCGCCCGAGGCACGCACGTAGGTGACCGTGGCGGCTACCGTTTGCCCGCGGCCGATACGGGAAGGCAGGTCAACGGCATTGATCGTCAGCGCAGCCTGCGCGGCGAAACCCGGAATCGCCAGCGCCAACGCGCACCCCAGCCGCTGCAACAGCAGCAGGCCAGTCCGCTTTGATTTCGCGACACCGAACGACAAAACCACTCCTTAAATTGCCCACAGCAAAGCAACCGGCGGCGCTGGACTGCGGACCACGGCGGATGCTAGTTGGGCTCTTCATCGACTGCCCCATGCTTTGAGTGGGCAAGGACACAATCGACGTTTGCAGCGTTGTGCAGGCCCCACAGGATTTGCGGGGGCCTGCACCCAACAGCACTCCGACAAACCGGCAATGCAGCCCCGATGAACAAACCCACCGACAAGTCGCGCAACCACGGTGTTGCCCCCGTCACCTACGGCACCGGGGACCGCCCACCGCGCGGCGACTACAGCCGCGCGCGCAGCGACTACACCTGCGAGCAAGACTGGTCGCTGTACACGGCCGAGGACCACGACACCTACCGCCGCCTGCATGAGCGCCAGATGCAACAGCTACCGGGCCTGGCCTGCGACGAATTCGCGGCCGCCGTGCAGCAACTGGGCGCAGTGGACCGGATACCGCATTTCGACGCGGTGTCCAAGCGCCTGCACCGTGCCACAGGCTGGCAGATCGTCAGCGTGCCGGGTTTGATTCCGGAGGAGGCCTTCTTCGCCTTGCTGGCGCAACGCAAATTCCCGGTCACCGATTGGATGCGCAGTCCCAGCGAGTTCAACTACGTCGTCGAGCCCGATGCCTTCCATGACCTCTTCGGCCACGTGCCGCTGCTCTTCAACCCGGTCTTCGCCGACTACATGCAGGCCTACGGCGTGGGCGGCCTGAAGGCTGGCGATCTGGATGCCTGCGAACTGCTGGCGCGGTTGTACTGGCACACCGTGGAGTTCGGCCTGATCAGCACGCCGCTGGGCTTGCGCGCCTATGGTGCGGGCATCCTCAGTTCAGCCGGAGAATTGCGCCACAGTTTGGCTTCCAACGCGGCGCGCCGCATCCCTTTCGACCTGCGCCGGATCATGCGCACGCGTTACCGCATCGACAGCTTCCAGGCCGGTTACTTCGTCATCGATTCTTTCGACCAGTTGTTCACGGCGACGGCCCCGGACTTCGGACCGATCTACGCCAGCGTGCGGGCCGACATCACGCGAGAAGGCGAAATTGAGGCCGGTGTGCTGCAACCCGATGAAGCGGATATCGGCCGGTCAATCTAACCCGCGCGCGCAACGTATCGCCGCAGCGAAGACGTCCGGGTGGTCCAGCAGGGCAACGTGGCCTGTGCCGATGACTTCACGGTTGTCGGCGCCGGGCAAGGTGGCCGCAGCACTGGGTATGACCATGTTGTCGCAGGCGCTGTAGAAGCACAGCGTGTGGCGGCTGTGCGCGTCAGTTTCCTGCGCCGCCAGTCGTTGCAACCAATCGGAATGGGGCCGCATTTGCCGCGCGCTCGGCCCCCAGCCGAACTTCGCCGTTTCTGTGCCGTGGTGCGGCGTCCCGATGGTCACCAAACGGTGCAACCGCAGTCCAGACGCGTCTTGCGCCCACCAGGCGCGCGCCACCAAACCGCCCATGCTGTGACCGACCATCACTGGCGCCAAACCAGTGCGGCGCTGCAGAGCCAGCACTGCCGCTTCGATGCAGGGCGCGTGATCGTCGATGGCCGCGAAGAGGGGCTCGAGATTGACGGCGGTATACGGCACCTTTTGCCCATCGAGCTGGGTCAACCAAGCGCTCCAAACCGCTCGATTGCAGCCATAACCGTGGACAAGCACCACGCCGCGCGTTCCCTGCGTTGGCGTCGTCACGGCCTGGCTGTGCTGCCCGCTCAAAAAGGGGATGCGCCAGGTAATCAGGCGGCACGTCGTCCACAGTTCCCCCCACCAAGCGCGCAACACCACCCGCACAGGCGGCGATCCCTTCCGCGATGAGACGCCGACCATCTTGACGGCGATGAATTCGAGCGCGAGGACGAACGCCAGACTGCCGACCAGGGCCGCTGGAACCATCAACGCCAACAGCGGTGCCCACCAGAACGGAATCCAGAAGATGCCCCCGACTGTGATGCAGGCAGCAACAACGAGGGCCAGCCGCAGCGCCAGGGCGATCATCGACAGGCGCTGTCAAGTGGGGCTGCAGCTTCAAGCCGTGGCAGACTGTTGTGGTGACCGAAATGACGCATGAGATACAGGGGTTTTTGGAGGCTGTTGCATCCGAGCGGGCGCGTCGGGCGGCCGACCTGCAACTGTCGGTCCGTGTTGACGAGGTGAAGCGCTATCAACACGAGCGATTCTCTTCGACGTATCGAGATTTGCTCGAAGCACCCGCGTCTTCCAAGGCCGCGCGATTCTTTCTTGACGAACTGTATGGCCCTGCGGATTTCTCCCTGCGGGACGCACAGTTTTCGCGTGTTGCGCCCAAAGTGGCAAAGTTTTTTCCAGGCGAAATCGGGCAGATCGTGCTCAACCTGGCACGTTTGCACGCTTTGTCTGAACGCTTGGATACTGAAATGGGTGCCCGGACTCTACAACTCCCGCTGACACCTCCCGCCTATGCAGTGGCCTGGCGCGCAGTGGGCCAAGCCTCCGCTCGCACCGAACAAATCAAGTTGGTGCGGGAAGTGGGTTTGGCACTGGCCAAGCAGGTTCGCAAGCCGCTGATCCGAGCAAGCTTGCGCTTGATGCGCGTTCCGGCCAAGGCTGCAGGTTTGGACAGCTTGCAGGCATTTCTGGAAGCAGGCTTTGACGCTTTTCGCGATCTGCCTCGGGCGGCAGAATTTGTTCTGACGATATCGACGCGCGAACAAGTCATCGCGACGCAGTTATTCAGCGATTCTGGATAGCCGATAACCAGCGCCATACGGCGCTACACGAAGCGGGTCGCGCAAAGCAAAATGCCCGGTCACGAATGACCGGGCACAGCTTTTAAATAGCCTGACGATGTCCTACTTTCACACGGGAACCCGCACTATCATCGGCGCAAAGGCGTTTCAC
>JBBQAI010000149.1:0-9377 GCA_038316205.1 Burkholderiales bacterium | reverse complement strand
TCTGCCTGGGCCACGGCAGCCTGTCGCTTTTCGCCGGCGGTCTGCACCAGGGCGCTCAGGTCGTCGACGGTGTACAGGTAGATGTCGGACAGCTGCGCCACTTCAGGCTCGATGTCGCGCGGCACCGCCAGGTCAACCATGAACATGGGGCGGTGGCGTCGCGCTTTCAGCGCGCGCTCGACGGCGCCCAGTCCGATGATGGGCAGGGTGCTGGCGGTGCACGAAATCACCGCGTCGAATTCGTGCAGGCGGTTCGGGATGTCGGACAGGCGCATGGCCTCGCCACCGAAGCGGGCGGCCAGCCGTTCGCCGCGTTCCAGCGTGCGGTTGGCCAACGCGATGGACTTCGGCGCGCGCGCCTCGAAGTGCGTGGCCACCAGTTCGATCATCTCGCCGGCGCCGACGAACAGCACCTTGATCTGGTTCAGGTCTTCGAACAGTTGCGCGGCCAGGCGCACAGCAGCGGCGGCCATGCTGATCGAGTGCGAACCGATCTCGGTGGAGGTGCGCACTTCCTTGGCCACCGCAAACGAGCGCTGGAAGAGTTGGTGCAACGTGGTGCCCAGCGTGCCGGCCTCGTCGGCCATGCGCACGGCCTGCTTCATCTGGCCCAGGATCTGCGGCTCACCCAGCACCATCGAATCGAGACCGGAGGCCACGCGGAAGGCGTGGCGCGCGGCGGCCTGGTCTTCCATCACGTAGCTGTGGTCCAGCAACTTCTGGCCGCTGACGCCGCCTTGTTCAGCCAGCCAATCCAGCGTCGGGCGGACCAGTTCGTGGATGGGCTTGGGGCCGGCGGCCACGTATAACTCGGTGCGGTTGCAGGTGGACACCAAAGCCGCTTCGTGCGCGCTGCGCTGCAAGCGTTCACGCAGGCCGTGCAGGGCCGGGGCCAGTTGCTCGGGGGCGAAGGCCAGCCGCCCGCGCAGGTCCAGCGGTGCCGTGGTGTGGTTGAGCCCGAGGGCCACGATATTGACAGCAGCGCTCACATGACAATTGTAGGCAGTGGGGCGCGCGCCACGTGCGCCGCGGGTTTGCGCAACATCAAGGCAAAGCAAGCCCGGCCGGGGCGATCACAAGGAATGGACGACGATGGGACCGCTGGACGCGCTGTGGCACTTGGGCAATCTCTTCGCGCCGGCTTTGCTGCTGGGCGCCTTGTCGGCTGCCTTGAGCAAGCTGGTCTGGCGGCGTGAACTGGCTGGCGTGGGCTGGCAACGCTTGGCGGTGCCAGCCTGCGCCGTGGCGGCCCTGGTCACAGTGGCCGGCCTGGTCTTGCTCGGCCGCGACGGCAAAATGGCCACCTACGGCGCCATGGTGGCCGCCTGCGCCCTCACGCTGTGGTGGCAGGGCTTCGGGCCGGGACGCCGCTGAACCTTTCGTCGTCGCCTTCACGGACAACAGGCGCGCCGCGCAGCGAATGCGGGTAGGCCTCGGTGATGGTCACATCGATCATCAGCCCGACCAGCCGCGCCGCGTTCGGGCCGCCGTCGAAATTGACGATGCGGTTGCACTCGGTGCGGCCCATCAACTCGTTGGCGCCATTGCCCAGCTTGTCGTCCTTGCCACTGTTGCGCGACGTGCCCTCGACCAGGATGCGCTGCACCGTGCCCAGGCGGCTGGCGCTGATGCGCTTGACGTTGTCTTCGATGGTCGATTGCAGGTGGCGCAGGCGCTGCAGTTTCAGGTCTTGCGGCGTGTCGTCGGCGAGTGACGCAGCAGGCGTGCCCGGGCGCTTGCTGAAGACGAAGCTGAAGCTGCTGTCGAAGCCCACATCGTCGATCAGCTTCATCATCTTGCCGAAGTCTTCTTCGGTCTCGCCGGGGACGCCGACGATGAAGTCGCTGCTGATGCTGATGCCGGGCCGCACGGCGCGCAATTTGCGCAGCGTGCTTTTGTATTCCATCGCGGTGTAGCCGCGCTTCATGGCCGACAGGATGCGGTCGCTGCCGTGCTGCACCGGCAGGTGCAAGTGGTTCACCAGCTTGGGCACGCGGGCGTAGACATCGACCAGGCGCTGGGTGAATTCGTTCGGGTGGCTGGTGGTGTAGCGGATACGTTCGACGCCGGGTATTTCGGCGACGACTTCGATCAGCAACGCGAAGTCCGCGATCTCGGCCGTCTGGCCCATCACGCCCCGGTAGGCGTTGACGTTCTGCCCCAGCAGCGTCACCTCTTTCACGCCCTGTTCGGCCAGGTTCGCCACTTCGGCCAACACATCGTCCAGCGGGCGGTGCACTTCTTCGCCGCGCGTGTAGGGCACCACGCAGTAACTGCAGTACTTGCTGCAACCTTCCATGATGGAAACGAAGGCCGAAGCGCCGTCCACGCGGGCCGGTGGCAGGTGGTCGAACTTCTCGATCTCGGGGAAGCTGATGTCGACCTGCGGCCGGCGCTGCGCGCTGCGCGCGGCAATCATCTGCGGCAGCCGGTGCAGGGTCTGCGGGCCGAAGACCAGATCGACAAAGGGCGCGCGGTCGATGATGGCCGCACCTTCCTGGCTGGCCACGCAGCCGCCCACGCCGATCAACACGCCGGGCTTGGCCTTCAGGTGCTTCACGCGGCCCAGGTCGCTGAAGACTTTCTCTTGCGCTTTTTCGCGCACCGAGCAGGTGTTGAAGAGGATGAGGTCGGCCTCTTCGACGTCGTTGGTCTTCTCGTAGCCTTCGGCGGCGCGCAGCACGTCGGCCATCTTGTCGGAGTCGTAGTCGTTCATCTGGCAGCCAAAAGTGCGGATGAAGACTTTCTTGGCGGGCACGGTGTCGTTGTCGGTGTCGGTGTTGGCGTCGTCGTTCATGGCCGGATCCAGGTCTGTGCGGAGGGGTCGAAGGCCCAGCTGGCGGCTTGCTCGGGCGTCGTCGGCCAGGGCAGGCGGGCTCGTTCGGCCGGCGTCAGGATCCACACGTCCAGCAGCAAACCGCTGGGGTCGATGGTGTAGTTGACGACATAGCGCTGGTTGACCAGCGCGCCCGACAGTTGCAGCAGGTTGTTGTCGCCGCGTATGCGCGCGCCCGGCGCCAGTCGCGCGCCTCGGCCGTTCAGCGCCACCTCGGGCGGCTGCAGCACGACCAGTTCACCGCGCAGCGCGGTGGCGGGAAAGGGACGCGGCATTTGGGCCGCAGCAGGCAGGGCGCACAGGCCCGCCAGCGTGGCCGTGGCGGCCAGCATTGCACAGCGAAACATGGTGTAGATCCAGAGGCTGTGGAAAAAACCCCGGCGGCGTTAACCGCCGGGTGAAGCGAGGGATTCTACGAGGCCGCAGATCCCAAGCGGCTGTCGGTTCTGCCAGGCATGGCGCGTCGCGGACGCCGTGGCACAACAACTAAAAAGCCCCGCAGTTGTAGGCCAGCGGGGCTTGCAAGTGTTCTGGTGGCGCTTCAGGGATTTGAACCCCGGACCTGCGGATTATGATTCCGTCGCTCTAACCAGCTGAGCTAAAGCGCCTGAGCCGCGCAGTATAGCGAGCCCGCAAGCTCGCGAAAAGGCTCGCTCCACGATCCGTTCGAGATGTTCAGCTTCTTCAAGAAAAAGCCGCCTGCGCCTGTTGCTCAACCTACCTTTGAGCCTGTCCTCGATCCTGCCGTCGAACCGGCTCCGGTCTCGGTTCCTGTTGCCTCGGTGGCGGCGCCCGATCTGACTCCTGCGCCCGCACCCGCCGCCGAGTCTCGTGGCAGTTGGTTCAGCCGGTTGGCCCAGGGCTTGCGCAAGACCGGTTCGGGCATTGCCCAGGTCTTCACGGGCACCCGCATCGACGATGCGCTGTACGAAGAACTCGAAGCCGCCTTGCTGATGGCCGACACCGGTGTGGCCGCTACCGAATTCTTGTTGGTCGACTTGAAGCGCCGCGTCAAGGACGCCAAGGCCACCGAGCCGGCGACCGTGAAGGCCCTGCTGGCTGACGCGCTGACCGAACTGCTGCAGCCGCTGGAGCGTGCGCTGGTCATCGGTGCGGTCACGCCACCGGGGCCGACGGTGATGATGGTCACTGGCGTCAACGGCGCCGGCAAGACCACGAGCATCGGCAAGCTGACGCGCCACCTGGCGCAGGCCGATTGCAAGGTGCTGCTGGCGGCTGCCGACACCTTCCGCGCGGCGGCGCGCGAGCAACTGGTGGTGTGGGCCGACCGCAACCGCGTCGAGATCGTCAGCCAGGAAGGTGGCGACCCGGCGGCGGTGACTTTCGACGCCGTCACCGCTGGCCGTGCGCGCGGTTGCGACGTGGTCATCGCCGACACCGCAGGCCGCCTGCCGACGCAGGTGCACCTGATGGAAGAGTTGAAGAAGATCCAGCGCGTGATTGCGAAAGCCCAAGCGGGTGCGCCGCACGAGGTGCTGCTGGTGGTCGACGGCAACACCGGGCAGAACGCACTGGCCCAGGTCAAGGCCTTCGATGCGGCGCTGGGCTTGACCGGGCTGATCGTCACCAAACTGGACGGCACAGCCAAAGGTGGCGTGCTGGCGGCCATTGCCCGCTGGGGCGTTCAACAGGGCCGCGTGGTGCCGGTGTACTTCATCGGCATTGGTGAGCGCATGGAAGATCTGCAGACTTTCAACGCGCGCGAATTCGCGACGGCCTTGCTGGGCTGAACGGCCTGTAGGGCTGTTGTTCAGCGCGGATCGGGCGCCAGTTCGGCATCTTCGAAAAACGCCGATGGCACGGGTTCGTTGGACTCGTCGCTGGCCCAGCGGTTGGCCGCGTCGCCAGCGGCCAGCACGGCAGCCAGGGCTGGCGCGGGCTGCAGCGCCATCGGTCGCGAGGCGCTTTCTGCCAAGCCGGGCACCGCGCCGCCTACCAGCGGCGTCAGCTGAGTGCGCACCTCCACCAGGCTGGGCAACTCGCCTTCGTACCAGGTCAGGACGTGCACCCCGGCGGCTTGCAGCACCCGCTGCATGCGCTGGTGGCGGCGCTGGGCGCGCGGCGTTTCGCCGGGCGTGCGGATGTCGATGACGACCAGCACGCGCGAACCCGCATCGCACAACAGCAGGTCGGCGTTGAGCAGGCCCACGCGCTGCACCCAGTCGATGTACGGGTGCTGGCGCGGCACGTTCAGGAAGCGCGACAGCGGCACTTGCGCCAGCACCAGATAGCCGGGCAGGGCGCGGCGCAGCAGTTCGTAGGCCTGACGCTCGCTGACGGTCAGGATGCGCACGGCCTGCGGCGGCCAGTCGGCCACGGTGTCCAGTGCGTCGGTGGCCGGGCTGTGGCGGTGTTTGCTGCGCTTGGTGCGGCTGCGCACGCGCACCCAAAGCCAGCTCAGCAGCAACAAGGCGGTGACGGGCAGGGCCCAGGCACTGGGCGGTGGCAGGAAATCCATGGCGGCGAGGCCGTACGCGGACACAAACCCTGACCTTCCGCCACAGCGGGTTGGCAATCAAGCGCAAAAGGTTCGAAAGCGTATCGAAGCGTGTCGGCGCCCCAGCGCTCTCAGCGCCTCAAACGGTCAACGCGGCATGCCGGGGAAGCCGCCTCCCCCGCCCATGCCACCCATGCCGCCCATCCCACCCATGCGCTTCATCATCTTCATCAGGCCGCCGCCTTTCATCTTCTTCATCATGGTCTGCATCTGGTCGAACTGGTTCAGCAGACGGTTGACGTCCTGGATCTGTACGCCCGCGCCTGTGGCGATGCGGCGCTTGCGGCTGGCCTTGCTCTTGCCGTCCAGCAACAACGTCGGCGTGCGGCGTTCCTTGGCCGTCATGGCGTTCAAGATGCCTTCCATGCGCTTCACGTCGCGGTCAGCCTTGCCCATGTCGGCGCCGGCAGCCTTGGCGGTGAGTTGGCTGGGCAGTTTGTCCATCAGGCTGGCCAGGCCGCCCATCTTCTTCATCTGGCTGATCTGGCCCAGGAAGTCGTTCAGGTCGAAGCCGCCGCCGGACTTCATCTTGTCGGCGAATTTCTGTGCCGCCTCGACGTCCACGCCCTTCTGCACTTCCTCGACCAAGGCCACGATGTCGCCCATACCCAGCACGCGGCCGGCGTGGCGTTCGGCGTCGAAGACTTCCAGGCCGTCGATCTTCTCTGACGTGCCCGCAAATTTGATCGGCACGCCGGTGATCTGTCGCACCGACATCGCCGCGCCGCCGCGTGCATCGCCGTCCAGCTTGGTCAGCACGACGCCGGTCAGGGGCAGCGCATCCTTGAAAGCCTTGGCGGTGTTGACCGCGTCCTGGCCCTGCATGGCGTCCACGACGAACAGCGTCTCGATGGGGTGCAGCAGCGCGTGCAGCTCGGTGATCTCGGCCATCATGGCCGCGTCGATGCCTAGGCGGCCGGCGGTGTCCACCAAAAGCACGTCGAAGTAGTGGCGGCGTGCGTAATCCAGCGCAGCCAGCGCGATGTCTCGCGGCTGCTGGCCGGGGTCGGACGGGAACCACTCGGCGCCTGCCTGCGCCGTCACGGTCTTCAATTGCTCGATGGCTGCGGGCCGGTAGACGTCGGCCGAAACCGTCAGCACCTTTTTCTTCAGCTTGGTGATCAGGTGCTTGGCCAGCTTGGCGGTGGTCGTGGTCTTGCCGGCGCCCTGCAGGCCGGTCATCAAGATCACAGCCGGCGGTTGCGCGTTCAGGTTCAGTTCGGCAATGGGGCGGCCATGCGCACCCGCCACCCCGACATCGCCCATCGTCGCGGCGAGTTCCTTGTGGACGATGCCCACCAGCGCCTGCCCAGGGTTCAGCGAGCCGGCCACTTCCTGGCCCAGCGCCTGCTCTTTCACACGGGCGATGAAGTCGCGCACGACGGGCAGGGCCACGTCGGCTTCGAGCAAGGCCATGCGCACCTCGCGCAGCATGTCCTGGACGTTGCTTTCGGTGATGCGGGCTTGGCCGCGCATCGTTTTGACCATCCGTGACAGACGGTCTGAGAGAGTGGTAGCCATGGTCATCGGCAGGTGGCCGACGAAGGGCCTGCGGTCATTACACTGTCAGGATGATTCTATCGACGACCCCTCCCACGCTCGCGCCGGGTGGTGGCACGCTGCTGGCGATGGTCACGGTGGCGCTGTATTTGCTGGCCACCTTGCCGGCGCAGGCGCTGCGTCGCTTCTCTGCGGCGGCCTTGGTCGGGGGCTGGATTTTGCACGGCGTGCTGCTGCTCATCGACATTGCTGGCCTCGGTTTGCCCGAGCCCGGCGCGCGGCTGGGTTTCGCGCCCGTGCTGTCGATGACAGTGTGGTTGGTGATCGCCGTTTACAGCGTCGAAAGCCATTTGGTGCCGCTGCCTGCGGTGCGCCAGTGGCTGGCCTTGGCGGGGCTGGTGGCGATGTTGGTCGTGGCCGCCTATCCCGGCGAATTCCGGCCGATCACATCGCCGTGGGCGCCGCTGCACTTCACCTTGGGCGTCGGCGCGTATGCGCTCTTCGGCGCGGCCGTTGTGCACGGCCTGATGCTGGACGCTGCCGAGCGCCGCATGCGGGGTGGCTTGCAGAGCGCGCCGCGGCCGGCAGGCCAGGCCCTGGGCATGCCACTTCTACAGCTAGAACGCCTGACCTTCCGCTTTGTCGAAGCCGGCTTCGTGGTGCTGACGGCCACGCTGCTGCTGGGCATCGCCACCACGGTGCAGTGGCGTTGGTCCGACCACAAGGCGGTGTTCTCGTTGATGGCCTGGGCCGTGTTCGCGGGCCTGCTTGGGGGCCGCCGGCTGCGCGGCTGGCGCGGGCGCAAGGCCACGCGCTGGCTCTATGTGGGCGCAGTGCTGCTGTTGCTGGCCTACGTCGGTTCGCGCTTCGTGCTGGAAGTGTTGCTTGGTCGCTGAGCGGCCTGAAACTCGGGTCTAGCCGATGAAATTCCTGCTCCTGCTGGTGGTTGTGGCATTCGCCTTTTGGCTGCTGAAAACCAAGGGCCGCTCGGCGCCGCCGCCCCATCGCAAAGGCTCGCCCAAAGCCCCGAAAGCGCCCGAACCCACGCCGCAGATGCTCGCCTGCGTGCACTGTGGGGTGCACTTGCCGCAAGCCGACACCGTGCAAGACGCTGCGGGCCGCGCTTATTGCAGCGAGGCGCATCGGCTGGCCGGGCCGCGTTGAAGGCCCCGCCCCTGCCCACCCTGCCGCGCAGACCCCGGCACGCAGGCCCCGCATGAACACCGACAGCGCCGACCGCCGCGGCGTTGACCGCCGCCGTGACGACCGCCGTTCTGCCGCTGGCCGGCGCCGCGTCGATGCCACGCCCAGCACCTTTGGCCCGACCGAAACCGGCGGCGACTCTTTCTTCGACCCGGGCTGGCTGGCCGCCGGCGAGGCGCGTGACGACGGTCGCCTGCTGCTGCGCCAGGCACGCCACTTGGTGCAGGCTCAGGACAGCGCGCTGGCCCGCATCTATCGCAGCTATGCCGCCGCGCGCGCGGTGGTCGGGCTGAGCCTGGTGGCGGTGCAGGGCGTGGGCAGTCTGCTGGGTACGCGCAGTGCAGAGTCGATGGCCTTGGTGTCGCTGCTGTACGCGGCGCAGGCCATCACGCTGTGGCTGCTGCCGCGCTTCAACCGGCTGGCCCAGCCGCAGCCGCAGGCCGGCCAGCGCCGTTTCCGCTGGTTGGCCACGATCGGCGTTGACCTGCTGGCCTTCGCGCTCTTGCATGTGCTGGAGGCCGGCAGTTCATTCAACTACGCCGCGCTGCTGGTGCTGCCGGTGCTGATGGCCGGCGTGCTCACCAGTCGGCTCAGGGCTCTGGGTACGGCGGCCAGTGTGGCGCTGATGCTGCTGGCGGTGACCTGGCGCACGGCACCCAGCAGCGCCGACGCGCCGGCCCTGATGCTGCAGACGGGCCTGGCCGGTCTGGGGCTGTTCCTGATCACCCTGTTGGCTGGTGAGCTGGCCGGCCGGTTGGCAGGCGAAGAACTGGCCGGGCGCGGCAGCCTGGAACTGGCCCGCCAGCAGGCCCAGCTGAACCGGTTGGTGATTGAGGAGATGGCCGATGGCGTGCTGGTAGTGGACCGCAGCCTGGGCGTGCGCGCGGCCAACCCGGCGGCGCGCGCGCTGCTGGTGGACCAGGGCCTGAGCCTGCCGGCCCCTTTCTCGCTGGACCACTCGCCGTCGTGGGCGGCCTTGCGCACGGCGGCAGCGCAAGCCTTGGCCGACGGCAGTTGGCCCGAGGCCGGCAGCGACGTGACGCTGGTCTTCGCCGAGGGCCTGACGCGCACCCTGCGTCTGCGCGTGCGCTTCATGCGCGGCCGCCGCCTGGAGCGCGACGGCCTGCCGGCCGACAGTGCGACCGTACTGCCGGCTGGCGAACCGCGCGCGGTGCTGTTGCTGGAAGATGTGCGCACCCTGCAGGCGCGCGTTCGGCAAGAAAAACTGGCGGCGATGGGGCGGGTGTCGGCCGGCATCGCGCACGAGATTCGCAACCCGCTGATGGCCATCGCGCAGGCCAACGCGCTGCTGCAGGAAGA
>JBBQAI010000066.1:0-21547 GCA_038316205.1 Burkholderiales bacterium | reverse complement strand
TGCGCGCCAGTGGCCTCGGCCGTGGCGGCCACCAACTGGCGGCAATGCGCCAGCCAGTCGTCGCGCGTGGCCGGGTTGGTGATGCGCAGCTTGCCCAGCGAACGGTTCAGGCGCGCCATGTGTTCGTCGAAGCGAAACAGGCGCTGGCCGTAAACCGGCACCACTTCGTAAATGCCGTCGCCGAAGATGAAGCCGCGGTCGAGCACGCTGACCTTCGCCTGCGAAATCGGCAGCACTTCGCCGTTGAGATAAACCAGCGCGTCGTTCATGCAATTCGCTCCCAGCAAGAGTGCCCGCAGTGTGTCACGCAGCCTGGGCCGCAAAACGCGACAGGTGCTACTTGATCCATAACCGGATGGCGTCCCATGCCCGCCCGAAGATGCCGGCCAGCGGCACCGCTTCCAGGGTCACCAGCGGCACCGTGGCCACCGTCGTGCCGGCGGTGGTGGTGATCTTGATGCTGCCCACGCGCTGGCCCAGCGTCAGCGGCGCCAGCAGCGGATCGGTGCGCTCCACCACAGTCTTCAGCTTGTCGCCTTCGCCCTTCGGCACGCTGACCATCAAGGCACCCGCTGCGCCCAGCTTCACCTCGGGCTGCGTGCCCTTCCACACCCGCACGGTGGCCACCGCTTTGCCGGCTTCGAACAGGCGCACACCGTCCCAGGCCTGCCAGCCCCAATTCAACAGCTTCTGCGCTTCCGAGGCGCGTGCTTCCTTGGACGTGGTGCCCATCACCACGCTCAGCAAACGGCGCTTGCCGGCCGGTGTGTCGCGCACCGCACTGGCCACCAGGCAGTACCCGGCCGCGTCGGTGTAGCCGGTCTTCATGCCGTCCACCGTGGGGTCGCGGCCCAGCAGCATGTTGCGGTTGTCCTGCTTGATGTTGTTGTAGGTGTACTGGCGCAGGCTGTAGATGGGGAAATGGTCGGGGTGGTCGGTGATGATGTGCGCGGCGATGATGGCCGCGTCGCGTGCGCTCATGTAGTGCCCCGCTTCGGTCAGCCCGGCCACGTTCTTGAACTGCGTGTTCTTCAGACCCCAGGCCTGGGCCTGGCGGTTCATCATCGCGACGAAGTTTTCCACGCTGCCGGCCACGCCTTCGGCCAGCACGATGGACGCGTCGTTGCCGCTCTGCACGATCATGCCGCGCAGCAATTCGCTGACCTTGGGCGTCATCGTGGTGTCGATGAACATCAGGCTGCCACCGCCCTTGCGCTCGGCCCAGGCGCGGGCCGAAACCGGCAGCGTCTGCTCCAGGCTGAGCTTCTTGTCGCGGATGGCGTTGAAGACGACGTAGGCCGTCATCAGCTTGGTCAGCGATGCCGGTTCGGCCTGCGAATCGGCATCGCGTTCGGCCAGCACCTGGTTGCTGGACACGTCCAGCAGCACGTACTGTCGGGCGGCGATTTCTGGGGGTTGCAGGGCTTGGGCGTGCGCTGCCGTGTGGGCGGTCAGCGCCAGGGCGCTGAGCCCGATGACGAGGTAGCGAGCCAAGTCGCGGGCAAAGCAGCGAGCAATCAACAAGTTCATGTTTTCCTAGTTCACCGGGCGGGCCAGCCACGCACCGACGACGATCTGTTTGAGCACGGGCAATTGCCCGTGGAAGAAGTGGCCGGCGCCGGGCAGCACAGTCACCGGCAGGGCCAGCGGACGCGCCCAATCGAAGCAGGCCGCGAGTGGCACCACATCGTCGGTTTCACCGTGCACCACCAGCGTGTCGGCCGGCACCGCGGCCATCGTGAAGTTGGCCACCGCCGGCGCTATCAGCACCAGGCGTTCGGCGGCTTGCTCGGCCGGCAAACGCGCGGCGGCTTGCGAGGCCACATAGCCGCCGAAAGAGAAGCCGCCGACAACCAGCGCCTGGCCCGGTTGCCGGTGCGCGGCGATGACAGCCAGTGCGTCATCGATTTCGCCGCGCCCTTCATCCCACGCACCTTCGGATTTGCCGATGCCGCGAAAATTGAAGCGCAGGGCGGTGTAGCCCAGACCGGTGAAGGCCCGGGCCAGTGTCTGCACGACCTTGTTGTCCAGCGTGCCGCCATGCAACGGGTGCGGGTGGCACAGCAGGGCCAGGCCGCGTGGCGGCGTTTGCGCGGGTTGGTCGACGGCGCATTCGATGGCGCCGGCCGGCCCGGCGACCGTGCTGCGAACCGTGGCTGCATTCATCGCGGCCCCTTCACCGGCCCACGTTGGGCGGCAGCACCAGGCGCTCGACCACTTTGCCGTTTTTCAGGTGCGACTCGACGATCTCGTCGAGGTCTTCCTTGTCGACCCAGCTGTACCAGGTCTCGTCGGGATAGACCACGGCCACCGGCCCACCGGCGCAACGGTCCAGGCAACCGGCCTTGTTGATGCGCACGCCACCGGGTCCTGCCAGACCGGCTTTCTTGACGGCCGATTTGCAATGGTCGAAGGCACCCTGCGCGTCGTGGTTGGCGCAACTGGCCTCGCCGGCTTTGCGCTCGTTCAGGCAAAAGAAAACGTGGTGCTTGTAGTAGCTCATCGGTCAGATTGTAGGCAAGGCACTAGGGATGACCCGCAGGGCGATCCTGGAGCGGTCACGTTTCGCTGCGGCGGCCCAGGCGCGAGAACAACCACGCCATCGCTGCGTAAGGCCACACCCAGCCGACCCACTGCGCCAGCCCGTGGAAGCGCACGAAGCGGCCTTGCTCCCAGGCCTGCAGGCTCTGCGCGAAGTAGGGGTCGGCGGGCGCTTGCGCCACGCCCACCACCAGGCCGGTCAGCGCCACCAGGCCGGCGCCTGCCACCATGCGCGGGGGCAGGGCGGCGGCCAACAGGGCCAGTAACACGCCCAGGCCCAGGCCGGGCAGGGTGGAAGGCGCCAGCCAGCCCAGGGCGTGTGTGGGGCCGAAGTTCAGCACCGTGGACAAGGTCATGCCCGTCAGGCCCAAAGCCAGCGCGCCGGCGGCGATCGCGATGCGCCGCCAGCCGGCCGGCATCACCGCGTAAGCCACCATGCAGGGCGCGAGCAAGCCCAGGGCGACAATCAGCGCTTCGGTCAAAGGTCGCAATGGCGTGATATCAGGCGCCGGCGTCGCCAGCAGCATCTGCAACGGTTCCGCCCACGGCACACCTTGCAGCAGTTGCGCCAGCCATTCGCGCAGCCGCTCGCCGACCTGGCCCAGGCCCAGCGGCACGGGCGCGGGAAACAGCAAAGCCACCGGCCACAGCGCCAGCAAGGCCAACGCGCCGGCGCTGTCGCGCACGAACCAACGGCCGCGCAGCGCGTGCCACACGTCCACCAGACCCAGTGCGTGCTGCAGCAGGGCCAGCAGCGCGCCGGCCAGCGCGCCCGCGCTGTTCATCAGCCAGTCTTCCAGCGCCGGCACGCGACCGGGCACGAAGTGCTGCAGCACTTCAGTGACGTAAGACAGCGTGGCTGGCAAGGCCACGGCCAGCAGCAGGGCCGTGGCTGCACGCTGGCCGCTGCGGCGCAGCGCCAGCATCAGCAGCGCGCCCAGCGGCAGGTAGCCCAGCAGGTTGGACGTGATGTCGAAAGACAGCAGCCAGTTGGTCTTGGGCAAATTGGCCAGCGCGGCCAGGCCCTGGCCCGGCGGCCAGCGCCAGCCGGCAAAGGGGTAGAGGCTGGCGTAGACCACCAGCAGCGCGTAAGCCCAGGCCAGCGGCGTGGCCGAACTGCGATGGCGCGGGCTGGCCACCTTCGGGCGCCTAGAAAGGCTTGACGACCACCAGCACCACGATGGCGGCGAACAACAACACCGAAGCCTCGTTGAACACGCGGAACCATTTGTGGCTGCGCCGGTTGCCGAAATGTTCGAAGCGGTGCAGCAGCGAACGGCACACGAAGTGGTAGCCGATGACGCCCGCCACCAGCAGCAGCTTGGCGTAAATCCAGCCCTGTCCCTTGCCCACGCCATAGCCCAGCCAGAGCCAGAAACCCAGGGCCAAAGCGGGCACCATCAGGATGCTGGAGAAGCGGTAGAGCTTGCGCGCCATCAGCAGCAGACGTTCCCGTTCAGCGTGGCTGTCGGCGGGCACCATCGCCAGATTGACGAAGAGGCGCGGCAGGTAGAAAAGCCCGGCGAACCAGCTGACCACGAAGACGATGTGGAAGGCCTTGATCCAGAGGTAAGTATTGCCCATCGAACAATTATGGCGGCCGAAAAAAAGGCCCCGGCGTATAGCCGGGGCCTGGAAGCCTTTTCGATGTCATCACCGGAAGGCACCTGCTCAGGGAGGAAAAGCAGGGGACAACAACGTCGCCGCTATCATCCAAAAACGACTTTATCAGAACGAAAACCCGGGCGCCATGCGCTTTGCATTCGTGTTCTGCCATACCGAACGGCATTCCGTTTCGGCAGCAAAACTGGCCTTGAGGAGACCGCCTTGTTCACGCCCCCGCCCTACCCAGCCAGCCGCCCGCGCCGCCTGCGCCGCGACGCCGCCATCCGCGCTCTGGTGCGTGAAAATCGTCTGGCTCCCGAAGACCTGATCTTGCCGGTCTTCGTTTTGGACGGGCATGGCCTGAGCCAGGACGTGGCCAGCATGCCCGGCGTACAGCGGCGCAGCATCGACGGCTTGTTTGCGGTGGCTGAAGACTGCGTCAAGCTGGGCGTGCCGGTGATGGCGCTGTTCCCGGTGATCGATGCGGCCTTGAAGACGCCCGATGGCCGTGAGGCCACCAACCCCGACGGCCTGGTGCCGCGCACGGTGCGGGCGCTGAAAGACCGCTTTCCGCAACTGGCCATCCTGACCGATGTGGCGCTGGACCCCTACACCAGCCACGGTCAGGACGGCCTGCTGGACGACACCGGCTACATCATCAACGACGAAACCGTGTCCGTCCTGCGCAAGCAGGCTCTGGTGCATGCACAAGCCGGCGTGGACATCGTGGCGCCCAGCGACATGATGGACGGCCGCATCGGTGCGATACGCGCCACGCTGGAATCGGCCGGCCTGGTGCACACCAAAATCATGGCCTACAGCGCCAAGTACGCCAGCGCCTTCTACGGCCCGTTTCGCGATGCCGTGGGCTCGGCCGCCAACCTGGGCAAGAGCGACAAGAAGGCCTACCAGATGGACCCGGGCAACAGCGACGAAGCGCTGCGTGAAGTGGCGCTGGACATCGCCGAAGGCGCCGACATGGTGATGGTCAAACCCGGCATGCCCTACCTGGACATCGTGCGCCGCGTGAAAGACGAGTTCCAGGTGCCGACCTTCGCCTACCAGGTGAGCGGCGAATACGCGATGCTGAAGGCCGCTGCGGCCAACGGCTGGCTGGACCACGACGCCGTCATGATGGAAGCGCTGCTGGCCTTCAAGCGCGCCGGTGCCGATGGTGTGCTGACCTACTTCGCACTCGACGCCGCGCGCTTGTTGCGCGCCCGCTGAACGCGGTGGCGATGCGCGTCTTCCACGTCGGGGTCGATCACTTCACCGTGCTCGATGCCATCCCCGACGTCCTGCCCGCGCAGGGCTTTCTGTGGCTGGGCAGCGGTCGGCGCGAATTCGAAGTCGGCAGTGGCGAGGTGCAGGCCGCTCTGCAACGCTGGACCGGCGGCACGCTGGTCGATTTGCACATCTCGGACCTGCTGAACAACCAACTGCCCAGCCACTTCGACTACACGTCGTGGTACGACCTGCTGGTCTTCCGCCGGCTGGCCGCGGGCGCAGGCAGCGAGGGCATGTTTTTCGACGAAAGCCACGGCACGGCCACCACGGCGCGGCAGGCGATGGCAGCCATCGACACCAGCCCGGTGGGTTTCGCGGTCTTCGACCGCGTACTGGTCACCGTGCACCCCACCGACTGCATGGTGCGCGAACACTTCGCGCAGCGGCTGGCCGGGATGGCTCAGGGTGGAGACACGCGCGGCTCGGCCCGTTTGCCATTGAGCACGGCCGAGCTGATGCTGCGCATGCTCAACCACATGGTCGACAGCTACCTGGACCTGCGCCGCTTGCTGACCCGCCAGCTGGGCACGCTGCAGGCGCAGTTGCTGGACCCGCGCAGCCGCTTCGGCGACTGGCAGATCTTGCTGGAATCGCGCAACTCGCTGCACCTGCTGGGAGACACCTGCGAAGACCAGCACAACGCGGTGCAGGAATGGATAGACGCGCTGGACGAATGGCCCGAAGAAGCCGATGCGCAGGCCCGCCGAGAACGCGAACTGCTGCGCGTGCGTTCACGCGATGTGCTGGAGCACATCGAGCGCGTGCTGGGCCATGTGCGGCGTCTGGAGCAAAGCGCCGAGACGGCGGTGCAGATGCACTTCAGTGCCCTGAGCCACCGCACCAACGACATCATGCGCACGCTGACGGTGCTGACCGCCATCTTCCTGCCGCTGAACCTGATCACCGGCTTCTTCGGCATGAACTTCGAAGCGCTGCCGCTGATCCATTCCCCGGGCGGCTTCTGGTTCGCCTTTGCCGCGATGGTCGGCGTCGGCGTCGGTCTGCTGCTGTTCTTCCGGCGCAAACGCTACATCGGCACGCGGCGCTGAGGGCGCTGAAGACGCTGAGGCCGCTTATGCCGCTTAGGCCAGTGAGGTGCCGACTCCGCTCTAAGCGGCTCAGGACAGTGGCCGCTGACGGGCCAGCGGCGGATGCCGTTCGAAGTAGCGCCGTATGCCTGCCGCCAGCGCCTGCACCAGTTGCGCGCGGTAGGCGCTGTCGCGCAATTGCGCTTCTTCTTCGGGGTTCGAAATGAAAGCGGTCTCGACCAGGATGCTGGGGATGTCGGGCGCCTTCAGCACCGCGAAGCCGGCTTGTTCGACCTGTCCCTTGTGCAGACGGCCGACCTTGCCGATGCGGGTCAGCACCTCGTTGCCCAGGCGCAGGCTGTCTTTGATCTGCGCCGTGGTGCTCATGTCCAGCAGGGCGTGCAGCACCTGCGGGTCGCGCACGGTTTTCACGTTGACGCCGCCCACCTGGTCGGCGGCGTTTTCCTTGCTGGCCATCCAGCGCGCGGCACTGCTGGTGGCGCCTTTGGTGGACAGCGCGAAGACGCTCGCGCCGCGCGCTTCGGGGCGGAAAAAGGCGTCGGCATGGATGCTGACGAAAAGGTCGGCCTGCACGCGCTGCGCCTTGCGCACGCGGTCTTGCAGTGGCACGAAAAAGTCGGCGTCGCGGGTCATCATCACGCGCATGCCGGGCACCGCATTGAGCGTGTCTCGCAGCGCCAGCGCCACCGCCAGCACCACATCTTTTTCGCGCAGGCCGCTGGGGCCGACGGCCCCCGGGTCTTCCCCGCCGTGGCCGGGGTCCAGCGCCACGATGACCAATCGGTCTACACGCCTTTGCTCGGCCGGCGTGGGCGCGGCGGGCATCGGCATGGGCGTGGGCAACGCGGGGTGCGCGGGCATCACCAGCGGCGGTGGTGTGTCGCCCAGGGCCAACGGCCCGTCAATCACCGGTGGGCGCGGCAGCACGGGCGGCAGGCGTGTGCTGGACGGGCTCAAGGGCGGCGCAGCACCCACAGAGAACGCTGCCGATGCGGGTGGCGCCGACGCAGCGGCAGTGATCAGAGGAACAGCCGGCACAGGCGAGAGACCCGAGACAGGCGCCAGGGGCAGGGCGGCTGCTGCGCCGCTGCCCGACTTATCGACCCGCGCGATCAATTCGCCCAGCGCATCCTGCATCGCCTGCGCCGCTTGAGCGGCCTGCGCCGAGGGTTGGCTGCCGCCTTCACGCTCGCGCAGCAGCGTCAGCAGCGGGTCGGCGTCTAGCAGCGGAAACAGGTCGAACACCAGCCGGTTCTTGTAAGCCGCCACTGGCGCCAACGTGAACTGCTGCGGCTTGACCGGCTGCTTCAGGTCGAACACCAGGCGTACCACGCGCGGCTGGTATTGGCCCACGCGCACGCCGGCGATGTAGGGGTCGTCGGGCCGCACCTTGCCGACCAGTTCGCGCAGCGCGGGGCTCAGCTCCAGGCCGTTGAGGTCCACCACCAGCCGGTGCGGCGCTTCGGTCAGCAGGTGGCTGGCGGCCAGCGGCTGGTCGGACTCGATGGTGACGCGCGTGTAGTCGCGCGCCGGCCACACGCGCACGGCCACTATGGCCGCGCCCCAGGCCAGGCGTGGCGCGGCCAGCAGCAGCACCAACGGGCCCATCCTGCCCATCTGGCGCAAAACGCTGCGGCGGTTCTGTGGGCTCATGTCAGCGAACCCAGCAGTTCCAGGCCCATTGGCGTGCCGGCTTCCAGGCGCACACGGCGTGCATCGGGGCTGTCGTCGCCCACGTCGATGTGCAGCCGCAAGTCGGCCACCGGCAACATCCCCGCCGCCTTCTCGGGCCATTCCGCCAGCTTCAGGCCGGGCGCTGCGAAGACATCGCGGAAACCCGCGTCGGACCATTCGCGCGGATCGCTGAAGCGGTAGAAATCGAAGTGGGCGATGTTCAACTCGGCTGGGCCAGCCAGCGTGTAAGGCTCCATCACCGTGTAGGTGGGGCTCTTGATGCGCCCGCCGACACCCAGTGCGCGCAGCAGATGGCGCACGAAGGTGGTCTTGCCTGCGCCAAGCGGGCCGTGCAGTTCCAGGTAAGCCTGCGACAGCGCGGCTTGGCGGGCCAGCTGTTGCGCGAATTCGGCACAGGCGGCCTCGTCGGGCCAGCGGATGTTCCGGCTTCCTAGAATCGGCGCTTCGACTGCGGGTTGGAGGACAGACTGCAACACGGGACCGGAAGTGAGCGGGATGACGGGAACAGCCGTGATGGGCAGGCGCTGGTGCAGCGCCTGCAGGCGTGGGCCCGTGAGCTGGGATTCTCACAGATCGGCATTGCCGGTATCGACCTGTCCGCCGTTGAAGCGGGCCTGCAGGATTGGCTGACCGCCGGCTTTCACGGCAGCATGACCTACATGGCCGCGCACGGTCTGAAAAGGGCGCGGCCGGCCGAGCTGGTGCCGGGCACGCTGCGCGTCATCACCGCCCGCATGGACTACCTGCCGCGCGACACGCCAACGGCCTGGATCGCCGGTGAATGGGCCGCGCAGGCCGACCCGCAGCGCGCCGTCGTGTCGGTCTACGCCCGGGGCCGGGACTACCACAAGGTGCTGCGACAGCGCCTGCAAATGCTGGCCGACCAGCTAGCCACCGAAGTGGGGCCGCTGGGGCACCGCGTGTTCACGGATTCAGCCCCGGTGCTGGAGGTGGAACTGGCCGCGCGCAGCGGCTTGGGCTGGCGCGGCAAGCACACCCTGGTGCTGTCGCGTGACGCGGGCTCGATGGCTTTTCTGGGCGAGATCTACATCGACCTGCCGCTGCCGTTGAGCGCACCCGTCACCGAGCATTGCGGCAACTGCCGCGCCTGCCTCGACATCTGCCCCACGCAGGCCATCGTCGCGCCGTATCGACTGGACGCGCGGCGCTGCATCAGTTACTTGACCATCGAACACGAAGGCCCGATTCCGGTTGAATTCCGCCGCGCGATGGGCAACCGCATTTACGGCTGCGACGACTGCCAGCTGGCCTGCCCGTGGAACAAATACGCCGGCCGGTCGGCGCTGCCCGACTTCGACGAACGCCCGCCGCTGGGCCACGCCACGCTGCTGCAACTGTGGGCCTGGGACGCAGCCGAATTCCTGCGCCGCACCGAAGGCAGCGCCATCCGGCGCATCGGCCACCGGCGCTGGCAGCGCAACCTGGCGGTGGCGCTGGGGAATGCCTGGCGGGCGACCGGCGACCTGGCCTTGGCACAAGCCTTGGCGGCTCAGCGTGCAAGCGCTGACGCTATCGTTCAGGAACACATCGATTGGGCACTGGCACAAGGCCAGGCAGTCGGCGTCGCAGTCCCTACCCGCGTTGAGTCACCATGAACAGCTACCTACCCATGCAGTCAGCCCAGCCCACACGCCGCACCTTGATCCTGGGCTTGGGCCTGTGTTTGCCCGCCTTGTGGTCAACGGCGGCCGGCAACACCGTCACCGTCAGCGGCCTGGTCTTCGAGCGGCGCGTGCAAGTCGCTGGCACCGACCTGCTGCTGAACGGCACGGGGCTGCGCGCCGTGGCCTGGTTCAAGGCCTACGCCGCGGCGCTCTACCTGGGCGCTCGGGCCACCACGGCCGAGCAGGCGGTCAGCACCGAAGGCCCCAAACG
The DNA here is from genome assembly GCA_038316205.1 of Burkholderiales bacterium. Taxonomy (GTDB): domain Bacteria; phylum Pseudomonadota; class Gammaproteobacteria; order Burkholderiales; family Burkholderiaceae_C; genus Rubrivivax. Next base: position 11,474 of record JBBQAI010000066.1, on the reverse strand, counting down.
TTTGCAACTGCGTTTCTACCGCGACCTGCCGGCGGTGGAATTCGTCAAGGCGCTGAATGTCGGCATGCCGCGCAACAGCGATGCTGCGCTGGCGCCCAAATTGGCCGAACGCCAGGCCTTGCTGGCCGGGCGCATCGCCGCCCTGGAGACCTTGCACGAGACCGACACCATCGACCTCGACTTCGACCCCGCCCAGGGTCTGCTCTTCAAGCTGAATGGCAAACTGCGCGGTGAGGCCATACCGGGCGACGACTTTTACGGCGCTTTGCTGCGCGTCTTTATCGGCGATCATCCTTCGGACAACAAGCTCAAGGCTGGCCTGCTCGGCGGCATCGGCTGAGGCCGGCGCCGGCGCCGTTCCACACCCCCACAAAACCACAAGACGGAGACTCCCCCATGAACCGTACCCGACTCACTTTGCTGTGTGCTGCCGCTTTTGCCCTGACCGCCCCGCTGATCGCTGGCGCCCAGACTTACCCGACCAAGCCCGTGCGGCTGATCGTTCCTTTCGCGCCGGGTGGCACCACCGACATCGTGGCCCGCATCGTCGGCGAGCGCATGGGCGCGGCCCTGGGCCAGCAGGTGCTGGTCGAAAACAAGGCCGGTGGCGGCGGTTCGGTGGGTGCCCAGGAGGTCATCAAGGCCAACGCCGACGGCTACGTCATCGGCATGGGCACGGTCAGCACCACGGCCGCCAACCCGGCCATCAACCCGCGCATCGGCTACAACCCGCTGACCGATTTCACGCCGGTCATCAACATCGCAGCCACGCCGAACGTCATCGCGGTGCACCCCAGCTTTCCGGCGCGCGACTACAAGGGTTTCGTCGCCGAACTGAAGAAGAACCCCGGCAAGTACAGCTACGCCAGTTCGGGCACCGGCGGCATCGGCCACCTGCAGACCGAGTTGTTCAAAAGCCTGGCCGGCGTCTTCATGACGCACATCCCCTACCGCGGTGCCGGCCCGGCGCTGAACGACACGGTGGCCGGGCAGGTGCCCATCATCTTCGACAACATGCCCTCGGCACTGCCCTTCATCAAGGACGGCCGCTTGATCGCCATCGTGGTGGCTGCGCCGCAGCGCCTGACGCAGTTGCCCAATGTGCCGACCTTCAAGGAAGTCGGTCTTGAGCCCGTCAACCGCATGGCTTACTACGGCATTGTCGGCCCGAAGAACATGCCCAAGGACGTGGTCGACAAGCTGGCTACTGCGGTGAAGAAGGCGCTGGAAGACCCGGCCGTGAAGAAGCGCATCGAGGAAACCGGCTCGCTGCTGATCGGCAACACGCCCGAGCAGTTCGCCGCGCAGATCAAGGCCGAACTGGAGGTCTACAAGACCGTGGTCGTCAAACAGGCGTTGAAGATCGAGTGACGGCTGTCGCTGATGCGGGGGAGATCGCGGCCAGTGCGGCTGTCATCGACCGCTTCATCGACGCGCTGTGGATCGAAGACGGTCTTGCGCCGCTGACCCTGGCCGCCTACCGGCGCGACCTCAGCCTGTATGCCAATTGGCTACTTGCTGAAGCTGGCAAGTCACTGGCCGCCAGCCACGAGGCCGACCTGCTGGGCTTCATGTCTGCACGCCATGCGGCCACCAAGGCCACCACCGCCAACCGCCGCCTGACGGTCTTCAAACGCTTTTTCCGCTGGGCCGCGCGCGAGCACCTGGTGGCGGCCGACCCGACGCTGAAACTGACGGCTGCGCGCCAGCCGCTGCGCGTGCCCAAGACGCTGAGCGAAGCGCAGGTGGAAGCGCTGCTGGCCGCGCCCGACACCGACACGCCGCTGGGCTTGCGTGACCGCAGCATGGTGGAACTGATGTACGCCAGCGGCCTGCGCGTGAGCGAATTGGTGCAACTGAAGACCGTGCACCTGGGATTGGACGAAGGCGTGCTGCGCGTGATGGGCAAGGGCTCGCGCGAACGGCTGGTGCCTTTCGGCAGCGAGGCCCACGACTGGTTGCGGCGCTACCTGGCGCAAGGGCGTGCGGCCATCCTGGGACCGCAGGCCACCGATGATCTATTCGTCACACGTTTGGGTGCCGGCATGACGCGGCAGATGTTCTGGCGGCTGATCAAGCGCTACGCGTTGCAGGCCGGCATCCACGCGCCGCTGTCGCCGCACACGCTACGCCATGCCTTCGCCACACATTTGCTGAACCACGGCGCCGACTTGCGCGCGGTGCAGATGCTGCTGGGCCATGCCGACATCGGCACCACCACCATCTACACCCACGTGGCGCGCGAACGTCTGCGGCAGCTGCACACCGCGCACCACCCGCGCGGCTGAAGCCGTCACCGCCCCCGAAGGATGGACGAACTGACCGGGCTAGCGCCCCCGCAGGTGGGCCGGTGCTTCCAGCCGCTTGGCCAGCAGCGACAGCGTCAAGGTCAGCACCAGGTAAACGGCCGAGATCGCCAGATACGGTTCCCAGTAGCGCGAGTAGGCGCCCGCCACAGTGCGCGCAGCCAGCGCCAATTCGGCCAGGCCGATGGCCGAGACCAGCGATGAGTCCTTGATCAGCGTGACGCCTTCGTTGACCAGCGCCGGCACCATGCGCCTGAAAGCCTGCGGCAGCACCACGAATCGCAGCGCCTGCACATGCGTCAGACCGACGCTGTAGGCGGCCTGGGTCTGGCCCTGGTGGATGCTGAGGATGCCGCCGCGAAAGATCTCGCTGATGTAAGCGCCGGCGTTCAACGAAAGCGCCAGGCAGCCCGAGAAGAAGGCGCCGTGTTCCTGGCGGAAGGTGCGCGCGGCTTCGCCGGCCAGCAGCAGGCCGTGGTCGGGGTGGATCAGCGCCGGCATCAGCGCGAAATGCACCAGCAAGATCTGCACGAACAGCGGTGTGCCGCGGAAGAACGTCACGTAGGCCAAGGTCACCGCGCGGGCGGTGTTCATCAGCCCGCGTGCCAGCGCGCTGCGCGGCGGCGGGGCGTCGCCTGAACTGCTGATCAAGCCGAAGAAGACGCCCAGCGCCAAGCCCACGACCATGGCCACCAGCGTCAACTCCATCGTCATCCAGACGCCGCTGACGAAGAGCGGTCCGTAGCCGGCGAGGATCTTCCAACGAAGATCCATTCCGTGCGGGTGTTACTTGGTGGCGGCCGAGGCCGGGGCTGGTGCAGAGGCTGCTGCACCGAAATACTTGGCGTAGATGGCCTGGTAGCTGCCGTCGGCCTTGATGCCGGCCAGGCCCTGGTTGACCAAGGCCTGCAAGTCGGTGTTGCCCTTCTTCATCGCGATGCCGTATTGCTCGGGCGCGAAGCTGGCGTCGGTGACGGTCTTGAACAGTCCGCCGGGGTTGTTGGCCACGTAGTTGATGACCACGCCGTTGTCGGCCACCACGGCGTCAACGCCGCCGGCTTCGAGTTCTTGCAAAGCCAGCGGCGTCGATTCGAAGCGCTTGATGTTCGGGCTGATCTTGCCCTGCAGTTTGGTGATGGCTTCGTCGCCCGTGGTGCCCGTTTGCACGCCGACCTTCAGCGTTTTCAGGTCGTTGAACTTGGCGACCTTGCTGGTCTTCTTCACGGCGATCAGTTGCAGCGCGTCGAAGTAGGGTTGGCTGAAATCCATGCTCTGCTGGCGCTCGGGCGTGATGGTCACGGCCGAGGCCACCAAATCGCGGTCACCCTGCAGCAGCGCGTTGAAGATGCCTTCCCAAGGCGTGTTGATGAACTTCACTGCGAAGCCCGCCTTCTTGGCGATGGCTTGCACCACCTCGATGTCGAAACCGACGATCTCGGCCTTCTCGTTCTGGCTTTCGAAAGGCGCGTAAGCGGCGTCGGTGCCGACCACCACCATCCTGATCGGCGCTGCGGCCGATGCCGTGGCGCTGGCTGCGGGCACGTCGCCGGCGGCCCCGCCCTTCTTGCCGCAAGCGGCAAGCAGCAAGCTGGCACCTGCGACCCCGGCAATCTGCAGGAAGCGGCGAACGGTGATGACGGTCATGGCGGTGGGGCTGAGACGCTGGCTGGGGTGCGCCGTACTCTACCGCCAGCTTCGGGATCTACCCGGCTGGCGCCACTGGCGTTCTGTCCATGCTGTGTTCAATCACATGATGCGCAAACGTCGGACAAACTTACAGCTCACGCCTGAGCCTTGGATGGGCTTGGGCTAAAGCCCTGTTTTTTCGAGTCTTTTTGTTTGTGGCACGGCTGATGCTACCTTTCTGTTCGAGGTTGGCTCGCCCCGTTAAATGTTTCTTTGTTCCTTCGCTGTTGAGGGCCAGCCCTGCATTTGGATTTCTCAACCCATTGAGGAGAGTTTTGTCATGTCGAACATCATCAGCCGCTTGCTCGGCGCTTGCTCACTCTGCGTCGTGTTCGCATCTTCGGCTTTGGCAGCGCCGATAGCACTCGGCTACATCAGCTGGGACGTCAACATTCCCGGCAGTGTCGGCAAGTTCGATATCGCCAATTTTTCGGGCGGCAACTCGTTCGCGCCCGATTTCCCCATTTCAACTCCGCTGAGTCTGTCGAGTCTCAGCCTGACGGTGCATTTCAGCGGCGGCGGCACGACAGTGTTCGGTTCCTCCTACTTCACCTTGTCCCTCGATGGCTTGTCGTTTGACGGCGGGGACATTGCCATCGGTGGCGCAAATCCGCTGCCCACCGACGCGACGCTGACGGGTGCTTTTTCGACCACGACCATCAACGTGATCGGCCTAGGCACCCAGACCATCAACCCGACGTTCTCGGCCACGATCCTGCCATCGGCCGGCACAACCCTGTCGGACTTCGACTTGGCGTTGATCAACGTGGAAACTATCCCGACTGGCCCGGGCGGCGGCACGGCCCCAGAACCGAGCAGCTTGCTGTTGGCCGGTTTGGCGATCGCACTCGCGGCAAAGTGCACCACCTCCAAGCGGTCTCAGGGCGCGATGCCCGTGGACTTCAAGTGACCTTCTGTCCCTTCTCTCGATAGCTATATCACTCCAGGAGATTTCGATGAGCATGCCGAATACACGGAGGCTGGGTTTACTGGCCACGCTGGCCCTGGGTGCGCTGGCACCCCTTTTCGCTGGGGCCGTCACCCTGACTGCCGCCACCTCGCCGAGCAATGGCGTGGCTGGCATTTCCAACGTCAACGTCAACGGCTCGGGTTACCCGGCTGGCACCATCCTGCCAGCAGCGGTCGCTGTGCATCTGGCCGCCAGTTGTGGTGGGCCATCCTTGGCCAACACACCGGCTTTGGCGGTGACCACCATTGTGGGCAGCACGCGCCGGGTGCAATTTCAAGTGCCGGGGTCACTGTCCACGGGCACCTACTACGTGTCGCTCGACGGCGCCACCACGGCACCGGTGTCCTTCACCAGCAACGGCGGCCCCTGCGCTGCCATTCAGGTGACGCGCACCAGCACCACGCTGTCGGCTTGCATCCCGGGCAGTTCGCTGGGCCTGAATGCACCGGCGGGTCCTGGCCCGGTCACGGCCGTCGTGCCACGCGGCTTCTGGAGTGGCGGGGCCACGGGTGTGCGCATGGTCTCCATCGAAGGCGCAGGCATCACAGCGTCCATCCCGACGGCCACGATCGTCAACTCCTGCGCGGCCAACCCGGCCACGGGTGAGTCGGTTTGCGTCGCCAACACCAATGCCGTTTACGTGCTGAATGCAGCCGGCGCCTTGACCCACACGCTGGCCAGCGCATCGAACGCGACCTCGGGTTTCTCGGGCGGTTCGTGCCAGAACTGCGGCGTGGCCATCAACGCGCTGACCAACCAGGCGGTGATCAACATGGGCTACAGCCCTTCGCCGTCCGGTTCGGCGTTGCAGGTTCTGGACCTGGCCACGAAGACCTTCCAGCCACCCAAGCCGCTGGCCCAAGTCGTGTCGGAAAACATTTCCATCGACCCGACGCGAGGCTATGTCCTGTCGCCCTCTGAGAACAACACCTACAACCTCGTTCAGTTCAACTCCACCACCGGCGTTCTCGGAACGGAATACAACTTTTCGCCAGCGGGTAGTTTTGGTGAGTTCGATTCGGCGGCCGAAGACTGCAGCACCGGTATTGCGCTGTCCTCAGAAGAGTTCACGAACAATGTGTTCATCACCGATCTGACGCAGGCAACCTTTGTCCCCGGTTCACCGGGCAGCTGGTCGGCACCGTCTTCGCATATCACCTTGAACGGCGGTGGATTCAGTGCAGGCACCAACGGCATCACCGTGGCCCCGGGCAGCAGCCATTTGGCCATCGTGACCGGTGAATTTGGCGGCAGTTCCTTCGCCGTGATGCAACTGCCCGCCACTTCGGGCAGCGGCACCCCCACGATCGTGGACTACGCCTACGTTCCGGGTATCTGCGCGTTCAATGCGGGCTTCGATCCCCACACCATCTCTGCCTACACCAGCGGCAACAACGGCCGGGCTTACTCGGTGATGGTCGGCTACGGCAGCAGCAACACGCCAACCACATTGGCAGTGGTCGACATGGCGGCCGTACTGGCGGCGCCGCGCATAGCAGGCACGAACACGGTGGCGGCCGGCACGATTTGCGACACGAGCACACCGAGTTTGGTGCGCTTCATCGCAATCCCCTGACCGGGGACCGCGTTAGCCTGAGAGGGAGCCCCACCGGGCTCCCTTTTTTCATGCTGGTGCGGCGTTTCAGTTGCGGCTCAAGGCATCGATTTCGGCGTCAGTGAAACCTGCTGCGCGGCGCGCGGCCAGATTGAACGGCGGCCGCAAACGCGGCGCGCCGTGGCGCAGCGCCAGCGTGGCGTAGTGGCTGATGGGCTCGTACCCGTCGCGTTCACACAGCCAGCGGAACCACTGGTTGCCGATGGCGACGTGGCCGACTTCGTCGCGCAAGATGATGTCCAGGATTTCGACCGCACGCAGGTCGCCGGCCTGCCGCAACTTGGCCTGCATCGGTGGCGTGGCGTCCAGGCCGCGGGCTTCCAGCGTGCGCGGCACCAGGGCCATGCGGGCGGTGATGTCGCTGGCCGTTTTCTCCACCATGGTCCACAGGCCGTCGTGGGCGTCGAAGTCGCCGTAAGCGTGGCCCAACGTTCCCAGGTGGGCGTTCAGCAGGCTGAAGTGCAGTGCTTCTTCAGACGCCACACGCAGCCAGTCGCGGTAGTAGACGTCGGGCATGCCGGGGAAGCGCCAAACGGCGTCCAGGGCCAGGTCAACAGCATTGATTTCGATGTGCGTGACGGCGTGCAGCAAGGCAGCGCGGCCGGCCGTGGTGAAGGGCGAACGGCGGGCCAGCGCGGTGTGCGCCACCAGCGCCGGGCGAGCGGGTCTGCCGGGCAGTGTGCCGGCGTGGACCAGCGACGCAGCGGGGTCTATCGACGCGCCCGGTGTGTCCAGCAGCACAAGCGCTGCGGCCGCCTTGGCGACCGGGTCGGGCAGGCGCAAAACCTGCAAAGCGGCGGCTCGTAGCTCCATCTTTAGAATTGTGCCTCGCGGATCGCGTTTGACATTCGCAATTGACAGTCGCAAGACACCAGCCTGAAGGGGCGCCGCATGGCCATCTACCGAATCGGGGACGATCCCGAATACGCCCCCCAAATCGCGCCCACGGCTTGGGTTGCTGAAAACGCCACTGTGCTGGGCCGCGTGCGCATGGGCCAGAACAGCAGCGTCTGGTACGGCGCTGTGCTGCGCGGCGACAACGACGCGATCACCCTGGGCGACCGCGTCAACGTGCAGGATGGCAGCGTGCTGCACACCGATCATGGCTGGCCGATGACGCTGGGCAACGACGTGTCCATCGGCCACTTGGTGATGCTGCACGGCTGCAGCATCGGGGAAGGCACGTTGGTGGGCATCCAGTCGGTCGTGCTGAACGGTGCCAAGATCGGCCGCAACTGCCTGGTGGGCGCCGGTTCGGTGGTCACCGAAGGCAAGGAATTTCCCGACAACAGCCTGATCCTGGGCAGCCCCGCCAAGGTCGTGCGGGAACTGTCACCCGAGCAGGTGGCGCGGATGCGCATGGCGGCGGCCTATTACGTCGAGAACGCGGTGCGGCATCGCACGCAACTTAAGCGTGTCGATTGATGTCCGAAGTCATCAAGTTCATTTTCGAAGGCCTTCCGGTGCGCGGCATGCTGGTGCGGCTGACCGGCGGTTGGCAAGAGGTGCTGCGCCGCCGCGAGAACTTGGGTGCGCATGCGCCCGAGGTGCGTGTGCTGCTTGGCGAGATGGCGGCAGCCGGCGTGCTGATGCAGGCCAACATCAAGTTCAACGGCGCGCTGGTGCTGCAGGTGTTTGGCGACGGCCCGGTGAAGCTGGCGGTGGTGGAAGTGCAACCCGAACTGAGCTTTCGCGCGACGGCCACCGTGATAGGCGAGGTGCCCGCCGGCGCGCGCCTGGAAGCGATGTTGAATCTGCACGGCCAGGGCCGTTGCGCCATCACGCTGGACCCGAAAGACAAGTTCCCGGGCCAGCAGCCTTACCAGGGCGTGGTGCCACTGTACGGTGACCAGCGCGAGCCGCTGCAAGAGGTGTCGCAGGTGCTGGAGCACTACATGCTGCAGTCTGAACAACTCGACACCCGGCTGGTGCTGGCCGCCGACGACAGCGTGGCAGCAGGCTTGCTGATCCAGCGCTTGCCGGTGGAAGGCGAGGGCAATCTGGCCGGTCGGTGCAACGAAGACGATATCGGCCTGAGCGAGGCCTACAACCGCATCGCGATATTGGCCGGCACGCTGACCCGCGAAGAGCTGTTGACGCTGCAGCCGCAGCAGATCCTGCACCGCCTGTTCTGGGAAGAGACCGTGCGCGTCTTCGAACCGCAGCACCCGCGCTTCGCATGCACCTGTTCACGCGAACGTGTGCAGAACATGCTGCGCGGGCTGGGCGAGGCCGAGAGCGTTGGCCTGATCGAAGAACGCGGCCTGGTCGAAGTGGGTTGCGAGTTCTGCGGCCTGCAATACCGCTTCGATGCGGTGGACGTCGGCGAGATGTTCACGCCAGGGCGCGACCAGCCGCCCAGCACTGGGGCCGTGCAGTAGTCAGCGCCCCGGCCGCAGCAGCGGGGCCACGGCGGCCGCGGCGGCTTCCAGACGCGCGGCGCCGCTGCCTGCCACCAGGCTCCAAGGCAAGCCGTTCTGGCTGAGCAGTTCGCGCAGCGCCGTGTCCGCCGGCACACGCACATGCGGGCCGTCGCGCTGCTGGCCGTCGGCCACCCAGGGCAGGTCGATGGCGGTCAGCAGAGTCAGGTCCATGCGGCGGTGCAGGGCCACGGCGCGAGCGTCCAGCGTGCGGTCGCCGAAGACGATGCGGCTGTAGACCGCTGTCATCAAGCCGGTGGTGTCGCAGACGACCACGTCGTGGGTGGCGGCTGCAGCTTCAATGCGTTCGTGCTGGCCGCGCAGGATCGACGCCTGCTCGTGCGCCAAGGGTGTGCGGCCGACGTGCTCGCACCACTCGCGCAGCAGTTCGGGCACCCAGGCCACGCGCAGGCCTGTGTCTTGCGCCAGGCGCGGCGCCAGCGCGGCGGCCAGTGTGGTCTTGCCGGTGCTCTCTGAACCCAGCAGAGCGATGCGCAGGGTCTGGTCAGTCATGCGACGTTTTGTCCGGCATGCAGACGCTCACGCCAGGCCCGCCAACCGGCCACGGCCAACGCGGCAAAGAGGGCGTACAGCGCCACCGTCAGCCACAGGCCTTTGTGGGCGAAGAGCCCGATGCTGAACACATTCACCGCCACCCACACGGCCCAGTTCTCGATGTATTTGCGGCCCAGCAGAAACTGCCCGATCACGCTGGCCACGGTGGGCAGCGCATCGAGATAGGGCACGTCACTGTCGGTCACACGTTGCAGCAGCAGGCCCAGCAGCGGCCAGGCGGCCAGGGTAAAGGCGGCGGCCACCCAGCGCTGGCGGGTCGTCAGCACTTGCACCTGCAGCGCCTGCCCGTCGTTACCGCGCCCGCGCAGCCACTGCCACCAGCCCCAGAAGGCCAGCACCACGAAGACGATCTGCAAGCTGGCTTCGCCGTAGAGCTTGCTGTCGGCGAAGAGCAGGGCGTACATCAGTGAACTGACGATGGCCAGCGGCCAGCCGATCGGGTTCACGCGCAGATTGGCCAACACCATGGCCACGGCAATCAACGCGGCGGCAATTTCCAGCCAGGTGAAGCTGCTGCCGCCTGCGCTGAAGGCGGGCGCAAGCAGGGGCTGCACTGCAGCCAGCAGCGCAGCGAACCATGCGGTGCTCACGGCTTGCGTTGGCTGATCTGAACCAGGATTTCGTTGGGCTTGACCATGCCCAACTCGGCGCGCGCCTTTTCTTCCACCATCTCCAGGCCTTCGCGCAAATCGACCACTTCAGCGGCCACGCGGGCGTTGCGCTGGCGTGCCTGCTCGTTGGCCGCGCGCTGCACGACCAACTGCTTGCGCAGGCTCATCACGTAAGGCAGGTTGCCCTTGCCGAACCACAGGTCGGCCTGCACCAGCAACAGCAGCGCGGCAATGATGCCCGTGGCCCAGCGCATGAAAAGACGGCGTCTATTTCAGGTTGTAGAAAGCAGCGCGGCCGGGGTAGCTGGCCACGTCGCCCAGGTCTTCTTCGATGCGCAGCAACTGGTTGTACTTGGCCATGCGGTCGCTGCGGCTCATCGAACCGGTCTTGATCTGGCCGGCGTTGGTGCCCACCGCGATGTCGGCGATGGTGCTGTCTTCGGTTTCACCGCTGCGGTGGCTGATGACGTTGGTCCAGCCGGCACGCTTGGCCATTTCGATGGCCGCGAAGGTTTCTGTCAAGGTGCCGATCTGGTTGATCTTGATCAGGATCGAGTTGGCCACGCCTTCCCGGATGCCGCGCTCCAGAATCTTGGTGTTGGTGACGAAGAGGTGGTCGCCCACCAGTTGCACCTTCTTGCCCAGGCGATCGTTCAGGTGTTTCCAACCTTCCCAATCACCCTCGTGCATGCCGTCTTCGATGCTGATGATGGGGTACTTGTCGACCCAGGTGGCCAGGATGTCGGTCCACTCGGGCGCGCTCAACGTCAGGCCTTCGCCGGCCAGGTGGTACTTGCCTTCCTTGTAGAACTCGCTGGCCGCGCAATCCAGGCCCAGGGCGATCTGCTCGCCGGCCACGTAGCCGGCTGCGTCGATGGCTTCCAGAATCATCTGGATGGCCGCTTCGTGGTTGGCCAAATTCGGCGCGAAGCCGCCTTCGTCGCCCACCGCCGTGGTCATGCCTTTGGCGTCGATGATCTTCTTCAGCGCGTGGAAAACCTCGGCACCGTAGCGCACCGCCTCGCGGAAGCTGGGGGCTCCCACAGGGATGATCATCAGCTCTTGCAGATCGAGGTTGTTGTTGGCATGGGCGCCGCCGTTGATGACGTTCATCATCGGCACCGGCAAGCTCATGCGGCCCATGCCGCCGAAATAGCGGTACAGCGGCAGGCCCGATTCTTCAGCCGCCGCGCGGGCCACGGCCATGCTGACGGCCAGCGTGGCGTTGGCGCCCAGGCGGCCCTTGTTCTCAGTGCCGTCCAGGTCGATCAGGGTCTTGTCGAGGAAGGC
>JBBQAI010000043.1:0-32608 GCA_038316205.1 Burkholderiales bacterium | reverse complement strand
GCTTCGACCAGGTCGGTCAGGCCGGCGGTGGCGTCCACGGCCAGGCGTGCGGCGCCGCGCAGGTCGCGGTGCAGGCCGCCGTGGGCGGCGGGGGGCTGGGTGCTCATCGGGTTGCTCGGTGGCGCAGGCCGCTCAGAACAGGCCGGCCGCGATGTTGATCGTCAGCGCCAGCACCGTGGTGTTGAAGAAGAAAGCCAGTATGCAGTGCACCGTGCCCACCGGCCGCAACGCGGCGCCGTTGAAGACCACGTCAGCCGTCTGGCCCGAGGTGCCGATGACACAGGCGAAGTAGAAAAAGTCGCCGTATTGCGGCTCGGTCGTGCCGGGAAAGGTCAGTGGGTCGGGCTCGTCCTTGTCGCGGGCGCGGTAGAAATCGTGGGCGTAGTTCAAGGCCAGCAGGGTTTGTGTGAAAAGCCAGGATGTCAGCACCGTCAACGCGGCCAGTGCCAGATGCGGTGCGCGGGCGGCGCCGGGCATGGCCTTGATCACGGTCAATTGCGAGCCCACGGCCAGCAACACCGCCACGGCCGCCAGCACCACCATCACCAGGATCGCCACGCGACCTTCGCTTTGCTGCTGCGCGCGGCGCTGCATGGCTTCGCTGTCCGACTGCAGCAACATGTGCAAGGCAAGACCGAGGTAGAGCAGGGCGGTGGCGTTCCAGGCCAAAAGCGCGCGCGAGCCTGCCTGTGCCAGCGCGGCCGGCAGCAACAGGTAAATCGCCACACCGAAGGCCACCGAACTCCACAGCCGAGGCCGTGTGCTGAGGATGCGGGCCAGCCTAAGGAAATGCGGCAGGCGCGGGGCGGCTGGCGGTTTGGACATTGCCCGATTGTTGCGTGGCCGTTGGGTCGAGCTTGAATGCGGCTTGTGTGCGAGCTGAGCGTGAGCACCCGGCGTCGGTGCGACACTGCAGCGCTCTCAGCGCTCTCATCGCTCTCATCGCTCTCATCGCTCCCGTCCCCGTCTCTGCCGCCCATGACCGCCAGCACCCCCAAGCGCACCTCGACCGTGCTGGCCCTGGGCTCGGCGCAGACGCTGGCCTGGGCCTCGTCCTACTACCTGCCCGCGATGCTGGCCACACCGATGGCCCGCGACCTGGGTATCGACAGGCCAACTGTGTTCGCGCTGTTCTCGATGGCGCTGATGGTCTCGGCCGTCACCGGCCCGGCTGCGGGCCGGCTCATTGACCGCCACGGCGGCGGCAGCGTGCTGCTGTCGTCGAACGTGCTCTTCGTGCTGGGCCTGCTGGGCCTGGGCCTGGCCCAGGGCGTCGTCGGCCTGGCGCTGGCCTGGGCCGTGTTGGGCGTGGCCATGGGTTGCGGCTTGTACGACGCAGCCTTCGCCGCCCTGGTGCGGCTGTATGGACGCGACTCGCGGCAGGCCATCACCGGCATCACGCTGATTGCCGGTTTCGCCAGCACCGTGGGCTGGCCCTTGACCACTTTGCTGGAAGCCCAGTTCGGCTGGCGCGGCGCCTGTTTCACGTGGGCCGCGCTGCACGTCGTCATCGGTCTGCCGCTGAATGCCTGGCTGCCGCGTGCCGGGCCGCACGATGCCCCTGCGGTCGCGGCGCCCGCTGGCGACGTGCCCGCAGCCTCACCCGCCCCCGCGCCGCCGCCGCCGCGCTACACGGCCGCGCTGCTGGCGCTGCTGTTTTCGATGCTGGGCTTCGTCAGCACGGCCATGGCCGCGCACCTGCCAGGGCTGCTTCAAGCGGCTGGCGCCACGCTGGCCGTGGCGGTGCTGGCGGGTGCCTTGATCGGCCCGGCGCAAGTCGCGGCGCGGGTCTTCGAATTCAGTGTGCTGAAGCGCTTTTCACCGCTCGTGTCGGCGCGCACGGCCGCGCTCACCCACCCGCTGGGTGCGGCGGTGTTGCTGCTGTCGGGGCCGGCGGCGGCCTTGCTTTTTGCGGTGCTGCACGGCGCCGGCAACGGGCTGCTGACCATCGTGCGCGGCACGCTGCCGCTGGCCTTGTTCGGCGCCACCGGCTATGGCGCGCGCCAGGGCTGGATCGCGCTGCCCGGCCGCATCCTGGGCGGCCTGTCGCCCTGGCTGTTCGGTCTGGCGCTGGAACGCTACGGCGCGCGCGCCTTGTGGCTGTCCAGCGGCATGTGCCTGACCGCCTTTGCCTGCCTGATGGCGTTGCGCGTTCGCGCTGAAGGCGGCGCTGCGCCTGCGCGCTGAATCGTCCAGTCTCGAGCCCCGAACCCATTCATGAAGAAGATCGCCAAGTTCAAGCTGACCCGCCTGAATCCCATGAAGCGGCTGGGCCCGGGCCTGATCACCGGCGCCGCCGACGACGACCCCAGCGGCATCGCCACCTATTCGCAGGCTGGCGCGCAGTTCGGCTATTCGATGCTGTGGACGATGATCTTCACGCTGCCGTTGATGGCCGCCATCCAGATCGTCAGCGCGCGCATCGGCTACGTCACCGGCCACGGCCTGGCGGCCAACATCAAGAAGCGTTTTCCGCGCCCGGTGCTGCTGGCCATCGTCGGCATGCTGGTGGTGGCCAACACGCTGAACATCGCTGCCGACATCGCCGCCATGGGCGAGGCGCTGCGCCTGGTGGTGGGGGGATCGGCCCACGTCTACGCCGTCACCTTCGGCCTGTTGTGTCTGGTGCTGCAGGTCTTCCTCAGTTACGCCACCTATGTGCGGTGGCTCAAGTGGCTGACCCTGGCGCTGCTCAGCTACGTGGCCGTGGCCTTCACGCTGCAGGTCGACTTTGCCGACGTGCTGCGCCATCTCATCCACCCGCAGCTGGTGCTGGGCCACGATGTGCTGCTGATGGTGGTGGCGGTGTTCGGCACCACCATCAGCCCCTACCTGTTTTTCTGGCAGGCCGCGCAAGAGGTGGAAGACGTCAACGCCGGCCCTGCGCACCCCCATCCGGCGGCCGAGGTGCGCGGCCACCTGCGGCGCATCAAGTGGGACACCGTCATCGGCATGACGTTTTCCAACTTGATTGCCTTCTTCATCATCCTTTCAACGGCGGCCACCTTGCACAAGGCCGGCATCACCGACATCCAGACCTCGGCCCAGGCCGCACAGGCGCTGCGCCCGCTGGCCGGTGACTTCACCTTCTTGCTGTTCAGCCTGGGCATCGTCGGCACCGGCCTGCTGGCGGTGCCGGTGTTGGCCGGTTCGGCCGCCTACGCCGTGGCCGAGGCAGCCGGCTGGGAAGGCAGCCTGAGCCTGCGCCTGGAAGACGGCCAGGGCCGGGGCTTCTACGGCGTGGTGGCACTGGCCACCCTGGGTGGTGTAGCCCTGTGTTTCTCACCGATGGACCCGGTGAAGGAATTGTTCTGGTCGGCGGTGCTGAATGGCGTGATCGCCGTGCCCATCATGGCCGTGATGATGCTGCTGGCCACCCAGCACCAGACCATGGGCAGCCATGTCATTGGCAGCAAGTTGAAGTGGCTGGGTTGGATGGCCACCGCCGTGATGGCTGCCGTGGTGGTGGCGATGTTCGCGACGCTCTGAACGGGGGTCCGGTGGATACGACGCGGTTTCAAATTCGGCGCAAGGCCGTGGGCGGCGGCTGGGCAGCCACCAAGGCCTGATCGCCGAGCGTCAGATGGCGCGGATGGTGACCTTGCGGAAGCGGATGGTGCCGGCCGCTGACTGCAGCGCGATGGGGCCGCTCTTGAAGCGCGCGTCGCGGGCGTCGGCGGTTTGCACGCCGTTCAGCACGACGACCAGGCGGTCGCCCTTGGCGGTGATTTCGTAGGTGTTCCAACGGCCGGCGGCCTTGGGCATCGGCGAAATTTTGCTGACGTTGACGATGGCGCCTGTGCCGTAACTGGGGTCGGGGCGCTTGTCGAAGATGTTGACTTCGTAGGCGTTGTCGGCGGTGACTTTGTTGCGGTCCTGGCAGCGCAGGAAGATGCCGCTGTTGGCGTCTTCGTCGGCCCAGAACTCGGCGCGCAGCGCGAAGTCGGCGTAGCTGGTTTTGGTCAGCAAGTAACCATCTTTGCCGGCTTTGCCCTGCAGCGAGCCGTCGACGAAAGTCCAGTTGCCGGCGCCCAGTTCGGTGTAGCTGCTGAGGTCCTTCATCGTCGCGCCGTCGACCAGGGTGGTCAAGCTGCCGCCCATATCGCCGCCCATGTTGGCGCAGCCTGTGAACGCGGCACCTGTGAACGCGGCGCCTGTCAGCGCGGCGCTCGTGGTCAGCAGGTTTCTGCGGGTGATCGTCATGTCGGTCTCCGGTTTGTTTGGGTTAGCAGCCGGGCGCGACTGTGGGGCGACCGCCTTGCAGCGTCAACGGTAGAAGCACGCAGTCGTGCGAAGTCAGACACGCTCCCCTCAAACAGGCGCCAAGTTGGCCCACAGGGGCAGGGTCGCAAGTGCTATGGTGGGTCATTGCCGAGCCCACTCGAGAGGAGACCACTGCGTGACCTTGACCGCTCAAATGCCCGCCACCTTGTCCCGCGATATTTTGATGGGTGCCTTGCTGAGCACCGCGTCGCTGATCGAGCACCGGCGCTGCGGCGAAATCGCCGAGGGCTACATCGATGGCTACGTTGCGCTGAACTGGATCGAGTGGAACGGCGGCAGCCTGCGCCTCACCGAAACCGGCCAGAACATCCGCAAGCAACTGAAGTCCGGACAGGGCTGAACCAGGCCCGACCTGAGGGCCACACCCGAGGGCAAAAAGCAGGGGTCCGGGCTTAGCATGCAGCGTCACCCGAACCCGCTGCTGCCGCCATGACTCCTGTTGTCCCCACCAAAGCTTTCGCCAGCCAGGCCGACCTCGTCGACAAGGCAGTGAGCTTCACCCAACTCTCGGAACACGCCTACGCCTACACGGCCGAAGGCGACCCGAACACCGGCATCGTCATCGGCGACAACGCGGTGATGGTCATCGACACGCAGGCCACGCCGGTGATGGCGGCCGACGTGATACGGCGCATCCGCGAGGTCACCGACAAGCCCATCAAGTACGTGTTGCTCAGCCACTACCACGCGGTGCGCGTGCTGGGCGCCAGCGCCTATGCGCCTGAACACATCATTGCCAGCGAAGACACGCTGAGCCTGATCAAAGAGCGTGGCGAGCAAGACAAAGCCAGCGAGATTGCGCGCTTCCCGCGCTTGTTCCGCAACGTCGACAGCGTGCCGCCGGGCCTGACCTGGCCGACGCTGACCTTCACCGGCAAGATGACGTTGTGGCTGGGCAAGCTGGAAGTGCAGATCCTGCAACTGGGGCGCGGGCACACCAAGGGCGACACGGTGGTGTGGCTGCCGCAAGACCGCATTTTGTTCAGCGGCGACCTGGTTGAATTCGACGCCACGCCCTATGCCGGCGACGCCTATTTCAGCGACTGGCCGGCGACGCTGGACGCGCTGGCCGCCCTGCAGCCGCGCAAGCTGGTGCCGGGCCGTGGCGCGGCGTTGCACGACGAAGCGCAAGTGGCCGCTGGCCTGGCTGGCACGCGCAGTTTCATCAGCGACGTCTACAGCGCCGTGCAGGCCGGCGCGGCGGCCGGCAAGGACTTGAAAACCGTCTACCGCGAGACGCTGGACGCCACGCGGCCCAAGTACGGGCAGTGGGTGATCTTCGACCACTGCATGCCCTTCGACGTGTCACGCGCTTACGACGAAGCCACGGCCCACCGCGACCCGCGCATCTGGACGGCCGAGCGCGACACGGCGATGTGGAAGGCCCTGGAAAGCTGATCGCACGCGAGCAGGGTGGCCATGCTCAAGACCTACACCTGGCCGCGCTACACCTCGCGCCGCGCGCCGGAAATCGGCGCAGCTGAAGTCCGTCGTATACCGCTGGTGGTGGTGGGCGCCGGCCCGGTCGGCCTGTGCGCCGCCATCGACGCCGCGCAGCGCGGCCAGCCTGTGCTGCTGCTGGACGAAGACGACACTGTCAGCATCGGCTCACGCGGCCTGTGCTATGCCCAGCGCACGCTGAACATCTTCGACCGTCTGGGCGTCGGCGACGCGGTGGTCGACAAGGGCGTGACCTGGAACGTTGGCCGCACCTTCCACGGTGAGCGTGAAGTGTTCAATTTCAATCTGCTGCCCGAGGCCGGCCACCGCCGGCCGGGCATGGTCAACCTGCAGCAATACCACCTGGAACAAATGCTGGTGGAACGCGCGCAGGCGCTGCCGCTGGTGGACCTGCGCTGGCAGAACAAGGTGCTGTCCGTTGCGCCCGACGACGGCGGCGCGACGCTGCATGTCGAAACACCCGACGGCCGCTACACGCTGCGCACCGACTGGCTGATCGTGGCCGACGGCGCGCGCAGCGCCATCCGCCGCCAACTCGGTCTGGACATCGAGGGCCGCGTTTTTCAGGACCGTTTCCTGATCGCCGATGTGCTGCTCAGCGAGCCGCCTTTCGACGCCGACCGCAGCGAACGCCGCTTCTGGTTCGACCCGCCTTTCCACCCGCAGCAAAGCGCGCTGCTGCACCGCGAAGCCGACAACGTCTGGCGCATGGATTTCCAGCTCGGCTGGGACGCCGACCCCGAAGCTGAAAAGCAGCCCGAGCGTGTCAGCCCGCGCATCCGCGCCGCGCTGGACAGCCAGGGCTGGCAGCACATCCACTTCGAGCTGGAATGGGTCAGCGTGTACACCTTTCAGTGCCGCCGCATGGCGCGCTTGCGGCACGGGCGCTTGCTGTTTGCGGGCGATGCCGCGCACCAGGTTTCGCCCTTCGGCGCGCGCGGCGCGAATTCGGGCGTGCAGGACGTGGACAACCTGGTGTGGAAGCTGGATCGGGTGCTGCGCGGCCAGGCGCCTGAAACGCTGATGGACAGCTACGACGTCGAACGCGGCGCGGCCGCCGACGAGAACCTGCTGAACAGCACGCGCAGCACCGACTTCATGACGCCCAAGAGCCGCGCGTCGCGGCGCCTGCGCGACGCGGTGTTGACGCTGGCCGCCGAAGCACCGCACGGCGCCTTCGCGCGGGCCTTGGTCAACAGCGGGCGTTTGTCGGTGCCGACAACGCTGAACGACTCGCCGTTGAACACGCCCGACGCCGACGTTTTCGAAGGCTGGATGCTGCCGGGCGCACCGGCCGACGACGCACCGCTGAGCGATGGCCGTTGGCTGCTGGCGATGCTGCCGCCTGGCCACACGCTGCTGCTCTTCTTCGACCTTGACGGTGCCCTCGCCGACTTGACGGCGCTGGTGGCGGCAGTGCAGCGGCTGGCGCACGGCCCGCAGCCCGTCGCACCTTTCTGCGTGCCGTGCGAAGGACTGGCGTCGCAGCGCTACGACGCCCGCCCCGGCACCGTCTACCTGCTGCGGCCCGACCAGCACGTGGCCGCGCGTTGGCGCAGCCTGGACTTGTCCGCGGTGCGCGCCGCCGTGGCGCGATCTTTGGGACTTCCATTTGACGGTCCGTCAGCACAGGCCACACCGGCATGAAGCACCTCAACACCCAGCCCAACTTCGGCACGCCGGGCGTCCGGCACCGCCACGCCTACACGCCGGGCGATGATTTCTACGAGCTGCTGATCGATGGCCACGCCGGCCTGAGCGACGAAGACAGCGAGCGCATGAACGCGCGCCTGGTGCTGCTGCTGGCCAACCACATCGGCGACCTGCGCGTGCTGCGCGAGGCGATCGCGGCTGCGCGGCCCGGTTCAAAGTCAAACTCGCCATAACCGACCGCCGAAACCGAGAAACCCACACCATGAACGACACCACCACCCTGCACGGCTTCGGCAACCATTTCGAGAGCGAGGCGGTGCCCGGTGCGCTGCCCATCGGCCGCAACAGCCCGCAGCGCGCGCCGCTGGGGCTGTATACCGAACTGCTGTCGGGCAGCGCCTTCACCGCGCCGCGCGCCGAGAACCGCCGCACCTGGCTCTACCGGCGCCAGCCCAGCGCGGTGGCCGGTGCCTACGCACCGTATGCGCAGCCGCACTGGAAGACGGGCGTGGCCGAAGGCGAACACGCGCCGCCCGACCCGCTGCGTTGGCACCCCATCGCCGTTCCCGACGTGCAGACCTTGCCGCAGGACTTCATCGACGGCCTGCGCACCGTGCTGGTCAACGGCGACGCCGACATGCAAATTGGCGTGGCGGTGCACCTGGTGCTGGCCAACACGTCGATGCAGCGGGCCTTCATCAACGCCGACGGCGAGATGCTGCTGGTGCCGCAGCAAGGGGCGCTGACCCTGACCACCGAGCTGGGCGTGTTGCAACTGGCGCCCGGCGAAATCGCCGTGCTGCCGCGCGGCATGGCCTTCAAAGTGAGCGTCACAGGCCCGACCCGGCTTTACGTTTGCGAGAACCACGGCGCGCCTTTTCGCCTGCCCGAACTGGGTCCCATCGGCAGCAATGGCCTGGCCAACGCACGCGATTTCGAAACCCCGCAAGCAGCTTTCGAAGCCGACAGCGGGCCGCTGGAAATCGTCCGCAAAACCGGTGGCCGTTTGTGGCGCACGGTGGCCCAGAGTTCACCGTTCAACGTCGTGGCCTGGCACGGCAACCTGGTGCCGGTGAAGTACGACACGGCGCGCTTCATGACCATCGGCAGCATCAGTTACGACCACCCCGACCCCAGCATCTTCACCGTGCTGACCAGCCCCAGCGACACGCCGGGCGTGGCGAATTGCGACTTCGTGATCTTCCCGCCGCGCTGGCTGGTGGCCGAAGACACCTTCCGCCCACCCTGGTACCACCGCAACGTGATGGCCGAATTCATGGGTCTGGTGCACGGCCAGTACGACGCCAAGCCCGAGGGTTTTCGACCCGGCGGCATGAGTTTGCACAACACCATGGTGCCGCACGGCCCCGACAACGCGGCCTACAGCCAAGCCAGCCACGCGGCGCTGGCGCCGCAAAAACTGGACGACACGCTGGCCTTCATGTTCGAAAGCCGCTGGCGCTTCAAGCCGACCACCTGGGCGCTGAACCACGCGGCGCTGGACCGGGGCTACGCCGGCTGCTGGTCCGACTTGTCGGACAACTTCAAGGCCCAACCATGAGCGACGCGACGGCCCTTGCGAACCCGCTGTGCGACGCCACGCACGACCCGGCGCTGACCAGTTGGGTGGTGTCGGCGAACAAGCCCGGCTGCGACTTCCCGATTCAGAACTTACCTCTGGGCCGCTTCCGGCCGATGGGCCGCGACGAGGTCCACCCCGAGCCGCTGCGCGTGGGTGTGGCCATCGGCGACCAGGTGCTAGACCTGAAGACGGCCGCTGCCATCTGCCCCTGGGCTGAAGAGATCTATCCGCTGCTGGAACCGCTGGCCGCCGGCGACCTGGCGGCCTTCATGGCCCTGGGTCGGCCGGCCTGGCGTGCGCTGCGCGGGGCCTTGTCGCAGGCGCTGGCTGATGGCAGCGACCAAGGCCCGTTTCTGGAGTCTTGTTTGCTGCCGATGACCGAAGCGCAAATGGCCCTGCCCTGCCGCATCGGCGACTACACCGACTTCTACGCCGGCATCCACCACGCCCGCACCGTGGGCGCGCTGATGCGGCCCGACAACCCGTTGCTGCCCAACTACGCCTGGGTGCCCATCGGCTACCACGGGCGTGCTTCGTCGGTCGGCATCGAGGGCCGTGTGAAACGCCCGCACGGCCAGACGCGCAGCAAGGTCACGGAGCAAGGCGGCGCCCCGTACGTCGGCCCTAGCAAGCGGCTGGACTACGAATTGGAACTGGGGTTGTGGATGGGTGCCGAGAACGAGCTGGGCGAGCCCGTTTGCATGGAAGCGGCTGAGGACCGCTTGTTCGGCGTGACCTTGCTGAACGATTGGTCGGCGCGCGACATCCAGGCCTGGGAATACCAGCCGCTGGGTCCGTTTCTGGCCAAGAGTTTCGTGACCACGGTTTCGCCGTGGATCGTCACGCTGGAAGCGTTGGCACCTTTTCGCAAACCGTATGCGCGGCCGCCCGAACAGCCCGAAGCACTGCCTTATCTGCAGTCGGACTTCAACGCCGCCCACGGCGCGCTGGACATCACGCTGGAGGTCTGGCTGCAGACCGCCGCCATGCGCGTGCGGGCCGAGCCTGCGGTGCGCCTGTCGCAGTCCAACGCGATGGACGCCTGCTGGACGCCGGCCCAACTGGTCGCCCACCACACCAGCAACGGCTGCAACCTGCAGGTGGGTGATTTGCTGGGCACCGGCACGCTGTCGGGTCCGCTGCCCGCGCAAGCCGGGTCTCTGTTGGAGTTGAGCAGTGGCGGCCGCGAGCCGATCACCTTGCCCAGCGGCGAGCAGCGCAGCTTTTTGGAAGACGGCGACACGGTGACGCTGCGCGGCTACTGCAGCGGGCCGGGCGCGGTGCGCATCGCTTTGGGCGCGGTCAGCGGCACGGTGCTGGCGGCCTGAGGGCGTGAGAGCGTGAGAACGTGAGTGCCACACGCTCGGAATAGGCGGTCGTCCGTGCCGCTTATGCGCGGCTGAAGCATCTGGCCGCTGCGCAGAATCAGACCAACCATGGACGATCTGCGCCTGCAAGCCGTGGCTGCCCGCGTGGCAGCCTGGCACAACCGACACCCGCTGGCGCGCCGCATCAGCGCGCAGCAGATCAGGTCCGTAGGCTATGTGGCGCTCAGCGTCGGCGCAGAGGCAGCAGAGACTGTGCTGCTGCCCCAGGCGCCAACTGAAGCGCTGCACGCTGAGCCCGCAGGCACCCGGCCAGCGGCAGACCATCACGCGCCTTCCGAAGCCGCCGAGTTCCCCGAGGAAGATTTCACCGCAGCCTTTGCCGCGTTGGCCGAACACCACGCTGCGGATGCGCGGGCGGTCTCTGACGCCAGCACACAGGCCGATGGCACCAGCCCACCGGCCGCAGACGAGCCTGAACCCGAGCGCGATCCCGAACCCGAATCGGGCAGCGTCGAAGACGAAGGCTTCGAGATCGAACTCGATGTTGCAGACGATGCGCCGGTTGACGCCGATGCAGGTGCGACCGTGCCAGACCGGGCGCCCGACCCCATGCCCGTGTCTGCTGTGGCCGATGCCGATGCCGATGCCGATGCCGAGGCCGAGGCCGAGACAGGCGATGTCGCCACCTTGCTCGAGCCGCCGCCGCTGACCACCCCGGCGGCCCAGGCTGAAGCAGTGTCTGCGCTGCCGCAGCACATCCCCACGTTGCGCGACCGGGTCTTGATCCGCGCGCAGCAGCCCGCCGTGCAAGGCGCGCTGCTGGCCGCGCACGACGGCTACCGCCCAACGCCGCGCCCGCCGGTTCACGCAGGCACGGGTGACGGCGCAGGTGCAGGTGCAGGTGCAGGCGCGGGACCCGGCGCCGACCACGGCGAGGGTGACCGCTTCATGGCCCCGCTGTCGCCGCGGGAGGTCGCACGCTGGGTGGCCCGGCATGGCCGCGCGTTGTTGCAGCCGCCCTCGGATGGCCCGATACGCCACGTCAGGACAGCGGCAGTCACCGGCGGCCCGACCTCGGGCACGACCTACGTGCTGACCGCAGCCATCGCTGGCGGTGGCCTGAGCAGCCGCGTGCTGGTGGGCGCTGGCAGCCCCGGTGCTGTGCTGGGCACGCGCCTGTGGAGCCTGCCGCGCGTGGCCGCCGCAGCCGCTCTGGCGGCGGCACTGCTCGCGGCCTTGGCCGTTACGCTGGCCGCCAGCCTGCGCCGGGCCGATCATGCGGCGGGCGCGTCGGCTGCGGCGCACGGCGACGCATCGGTTGCTGCGGCATCGGCTGCATCCGTTGCGACGTCGGCAGCGGCGTCAGCGGCGGCGTCAGCGTCAGCGGCATCCGCATCCGCGCCGTCGCACGAGGGTGACGCTGCAACACCGGCCAACGCTGCCGCCGCTGCCGACGCCGCATCGCAAGCTCACGTTGAGGCGGCTCCTGCCGCTGCCCCTGCCGCACCCGAACTCGTCATCACCACCGTCCGGCCCGCGCCGGCCTATGCCCAGAAGGGCGCCGTGGGCTTGCCGCCGCGCGGCTTTGCATTGAGCGAAGACGACAAGGCCGCTGCCCGTGAGGCCCTTGCGGCGGCGCGTGCCGGTCTCCCGAACCGGCCTGCCGCACCCGGCGAGGCCGCAGCCTCACAGCAGCCCCCTGCAAGCCTGGACCCGTCCGCGCTTGCCGAACGCAGCGCCGAACGCAGCGCTACCGCGTCCGCCACGCCCGCTGCCTTGCCACCCGCCGCAGCACCAGCGGTACCGACCTTTGCCATCTCCACCCGATCCCTGCGCACCCGTGCCGAGGCCGAGCAACTGCAAGTGGCCATCACCGCGCTGCTGCGCACCCCAGGCAGCGCCACGCGCCGTGTCGAGTTGCTGCCCGAAGGCGAAGACTGGCGTGTCGTGGCCTGGCCCTTCGGGGGGCAGGCCGAGGCCGATCGCTTTCGCGGGCTGCTGGCCGGGCGCGGCATGAAGGTCGAGGTGGTTCGGTTTTGAAGCGCTTCAGCCTACTTCGAACTGGTCCGCGTTACGCCCCTTGATGCCGGCGTAGAAGCGCTTGATCTCGGCCATGTCGGCCTCCACGTCGCCCGTGGGCCTGAACACCGGGCCCAGCCCGCTGACCTTGCGTTCGTAGTCCATGTAGGCCAGCACGATGGGCACTTGGGCTTCCAGCGCGATGAAGTAGAAGCCGGTGCGCCAGTGGCGCGTCTTGCCGCGCGTGCCTTCGGGGGGCACCACCAGTTGCAGGCTGCCGTCGGCAGCCACCAGCGCTGCGGCAGAGGCCGACACCAGGTTGGTCGATTTGCTGCGGTCCACGGCAATGCCGCCCAGCCAGCGCTTCACCGCGCCGAAGGGCCAGCGGAAGAGGCTTTGCTTGCCCATCCAGTAGATGTTCAGGCGCAGGCTGTAAGCCACCATCAGCGTGTAGGGCAGGTCCCAGTTGCTGGTGTGCGGTGCGGCGATCAGCACGCACTTGGGTGTGTTGGCGGGAAGTTCGCCCTGCACCGTCCAGCCGCTCAGGCGCAGAAAGGCGCGCGAGCCGGCGCGCAGGACAGTGTTGATCAGCGGCGTGGTGAAAAGGGTGCGGTGCATGGGGGGTCTTGGATGGCGGCGCGGCGCATTGTGGCCGTGGGGCCAGCCGCTACGATCCGTGGAAACGGGTGAGTCAATCGCGTGAGCCCACCGCGTGTTCTTCAGGAGCTGCCATGTCGTCCGGAAAAATCCTTGTCGCCCAAGGCGGTGGTCCCACCGCCGTGATCAACCAGAGCCTTGTCGGCGTGATCTTGCAGGCCCGCCGGCATGTTGACATCCGCCGCGTCTATGGCGCGCGTCACGGTGTGCGCGGCATCGTCAACGAAGATTTTCTCGACCTGACCGGCGAGACCGTGGCCAACCTGGAAGGCGTGGCCGCCACGCCCGCCGCAGCTCTGGGCAGCACGCGCGACAAGCCCGACCTGGCCTACTGCCGCGAGATGTTCAAGGTGCTGGCCGCGCACGAGATCGAACACTTCTTCAACATCGGCGGCAACGACTCGTCGGACACTGTGCGCATCGTGGCCGAGGAAGCCGCCAAAGCCGGCTACCCGCTGCGCTGCATCCACATTCCGAAGACCATCGACAACGACCTGGTGCTCAACGACCACACGCCCGGCTTCGCCAGCGCGGCGCGTTATGTGGCCCAGGCTTTCGCCGGCGCCAACCTGGACAACGCCGCGCTGCCGGGTGTTTACGTGGGTGTGGTGATGGGCCGCCACGCCGGCTTTCTGACCGCCGCTGCCGCGATGGGCCGCAAGTACCCGAACGACGGCCCTCACCTGATTTACCTGCCCGAGCGCAACTTCGCCATTGAACAGTTTTTGCAGGACGTGAAGGCCATGCACGACCGTCTGGGCCGCTGCGTCATCGCGGTCAGCGAAGGCATCCACGACGCCTCGGGCAAATCGATCGCCGAGCAACTGGCGCCCAACGCAGAGCGCGACGCGCATGGCAATGTGCAACTCAGCGGCACCGGCGCGCTGGCCGACCTGCTGTGCAACGAGATCAAGGCCAAGCTGGGGATCAAGCGCGTGCGCGGCGACACCTTCGGCTACGTGCAGCGCAGCTTCCTGGGCTGTGTCAGCGACGTTGACCAGCGCGAAGCGCGCGAAGTCGGCGAGAAGGCCGTGCAGTACGCGATGTGGGGCTCGATCAGTGGCTCGGTGGCCATCCGGCGCGTCGGTGCATTTGGCGGTTATGCGGTGGACTACACGCTGCTGCCTTTGGAAGCGGTGGCCGGCAAGACGCGGACGATGGAAGATGAACTGATCAGCGTCAGCGGCACCGACGTGACCGACGCCTTCCGCGACTACTTGCGCCCGCTGTTGGGCAGCGCCCTGCCGCAGGCCTGCCAGCTGCGCGCGCCGCTCGTGCCCAAGGTGCTGAAGCCGTGACCCTGGCCCCGGCGCTGGACGGCGAGCGCTTCGCCTTCGACGGCCTGAGCTGCTACACGGCCGGCCAAGGCCCGCCGCTTTTGTTGGTGCACAGCATCAACGCCACCGGCTCTGCCGCCGAGGTGCGGCCCTTGTTCGAGCACTACCGGGCCACGCGCACCGTGTTCGCCATCGACATGCCCGGCTATGGCTTCAGCAGCCGCAGCGACCGCGTGTACTCCCCGCGCCTGATGACCGACGCGCTGCATGCCGTCGCTGGGCAGATAGCGCAGCGCTGCGGCAGCGCGCCGCTGGACGCGATGGCCTTGTCACTGAGCTGTGAATTCCTGGCCCGCGCGGCGGTGGAACAGCCTGCAGCCTGGGGCCGGCTGGCCTTGGTCAGCCCCACGGGTTTTCAAGGTCTGAAGTCGCGCCGGGGCCCGCCCGGCAGCACGCGCGGGCTGCCCTGGTTGCACCGTGTGCTGACCAACCCCTTGTGGAGCGCTGCGCTGTTCAGGGGCCTGACCAAGCCGGGTGTGGTGCGCTATTTTCTGGAGCGCACCTGGGGCAGCAAGGCCATCGACGAAACGATGTGGGCCTATGCGCAGCAAACGGCCCAGCACCCCGGCGCCCGCCATGCACCGCTGTACTTTCTGTCGGCGCATTTGTTCAGCGCCGACATCCACACCGTCTATGAAGCGCTGACACAGCCGGTGTGGGCCAGCCACGGCGTGCGCGGCGACTTCACCGACTACCGGGGCATGGTCATCGTCAACGGCCGGCCGAACTGGCAGACCACCGTCTTCCAGACCGGCGCCTTGCCTTACTTCGAAGTGCCCGTTGAATTCAACGCGGCGATGGACCGCTTTCTGGCGGGTTGAACCCGAACTTCGGCAGGGCTTGGTTGCTCAGCTGCCGACCTGGTTGGGGCTGCGCCAGGCCCGCTCGAAGGGCAGCCGCCACGCGTGCGGGGCGATGAGTTGGTGGATGGACTTCGGCCCCCACGCACCCGGCTCGTACAAGCGCACTGGCGGCGGCGCTTCCAGCAGCGGCGTTGAAACCTGCCACAGCCGTTCGATGCCTTCGGCCGTTGTGAACAGCGTGTGGTCGCCGCGCATGGCGTCCAGGATCAGCCTTTCGTAGGCTTCCAGCACCTCGCCGATCAAGCCGGTGTCGTGCATGGCGAATTGCAGGCTCAGCTTGTCCAGCCGCATGCCGGGGCCGGGCCGCTTGCCGTAGAAGGACAGGCTCATCTTCGACGCATCGGCGAGGTCGAAAGTCAGGTGATCAGGCCCTTGCGCGCCGACGCCCGAACCCGGCGGGAACATGCTTTTCGGCGGCTCACGGAAGGCGATGGAAATGATGCGCTTGCCTTCGGCCAGGCGCTTGCCGGTGCGCAGGAAGAAGGGCACGCCGGCCCAGCGCCAGTTGTCGATGTAGCACTTCAGCGCGATGAAGGTCTCGGTCTCGCTTTCCGGATCGACACCGTCTTCGGCGCGGTAGCCGGTGTACTGGCCGCGCACCACGTCGGCCGGGCGTATCGGCAGCATGCTGCGGAAGACCTTGTTCTTCTCTTCGCTGATGGGCTGCGGTTCCAGCGACGTGGGCGGCTCCATCGCCATGAAGCCCAGGATCTGAAACAGGTGGGTGACCACCATGTCGCGGTAGGCGCCGGTCTGCTCGTAGAAGGCGCTGCGCTTGCCCAGGCCCAGCGTCTCAGGCACGTCGATCTGCACGTGGTCGATGAAGTTGCGGTTCCAGATCGGTTCGAACAAACCGTTGGCAAAACGAAAGGCCAGGATGTTCTGCGCCGGCTCTTTGCCCAGGAAGTGGTCGATGCGAAAAATCTGGTCTTCGGCAAACACCTCGTGCAGCTTGCCGTTCAAAGTCACTGCGCTGGCCAGGTCGGTGCCGAAAGGCTTTTCCATCACGATGCGTGAACGCTCGACCAGGCCCGCTTCACCCAGCATGCGCACGGCCGGCAGGGCCGAACTCGGCGGCACGCTCAGGTAGTGCAGGCGGCGGCTTTCGCCGGTGAAGGTGAGTTCGGCCACATCGACGGCGGCCTTCAGCGCAGCGGCGCCGGCGGCCAGTGGCACGTAGTCCAGGCAGCGCGCGAAGGTGTCCCAGTCGACGTCGTTGACCTTGCGCGCGAAGAACTCGTCAAGGGCCGCGCGAGTAAAGGCGCGAAAGCCGTCGGCGTTCATCGCGTCGAGCGACACGCCAACGATGCGGCAGCCCGGTATGAAGCCGGCGCTGACCAGGTGGTACAGGCCCGGCAACAGCTTGCGCCGCGCCAGATCGCCGGTGGCGCCGAAGAGCACCACCACTTGCGCAAACTGCGGACCGACGCCGGGCGGGATCTTGGCCATGGAAACTCCTGTTGCCGTGCAGCTTGCTGTTGCCCCTGCGGTTTAGCAGGGTTCAGGCCGGTGCACGCAGGCCGCTGCATGCAGGCCTGCGCCCCCAATGAAAAACGCCGGCCTCAGGCCGGCGTTTCTGGGCCGAGCGGCTTACTTGGCTTTCTTGGCCGCTGTCTTCTTGACAGCAGCTTTGGGCGCTGCTGCCTTCACGGCCACCTTCACGGCGGCCCTCTTGGCGGCCGGTGCCTTGGCAACGGCCTTGGTCGCGACGGGCGCCTTGGCGGCAGCCTTCTTCGCAACCGGTGCCTTCACGACTGCCTTCTTGGCCGGCGCCTTGGCCGGCGCCTTTGCGGCGGCCTTGGTCTTCATGCCCAACGCCTTCTTGGCAGCGGTGGCTTCCTTCTCGATGGCTTTTTGCAGGGCCTTGGCCTTCTTCTCGGCGCTGAGTTGCAGCGAAGCGAGCTGCTTGCCGGTGCTGCGCTTGGTGGCTTCCAGCTTCTTCTCGGCGGCCTTCACGGCCTTCTCGGCCGATGCGCCGGCTTTGGACAACTGGGCTTGGGCGCCGGCGAGTTGCTTCTCAGCGGCCTTCACCAGGCTGCCGATCTTGGCTTGCACTTTCGCGCCTTGCTTCATCACGCTCTTCTTGGCCTTGCCCATGCCGGCCGACACGGCGTCGCCCAGGGCTTCGATCTTGTGCGACACGGCAGTGCCCACTTCCTTCGCGGCGGTGCTGAGGTGTTCGCCAGCGGTGGCGAGTTCAGACTTCTTGGTGGTTTTGCGGGTTGCCATGTTTTTCCTTTGATGTGAACGTTGGCTGCGAAATTTTGCAGTGCCCGCGAATCTACGCTGAGCTGAGCACGTTTCACGCGCGCATAACGCATGTTTGCAGCGCGCTCGCAACACAATGCGCGTTACGTCAGCGTTAGGTGGGCCCGAACCGTGGCCCAGGACGCGCAAAAAACGAAAGCCAACGATGAAGCTCGACATGCCGCCACTGCAGTTCGCACACACCAACGGCATCCGCATGGGCTACTTCGAAGCGGGTCCGCAGACCGCCGCGCCGCCCATCGTGCTGTGCCACGGCTGGCCCGAAATCGCGTACTCGTGGCGCCATCAAATCGCTGCGCTTTCGGCCGCCGGCATCCGCGTCATCGCGCCCGATCAGCGCGGCTTCGGTGTCACCGAAGCGCCGGCCGACGTCACAGCCTACGACCTGGAAAACCTCACCGCCGACCTCGTCGGTTTGCTGAACCACTTGCAAATACCGCAGGCCGTTTTCGTCGGTCACGACTGGGGCGGCTTCGTGGTCTGGCAGATGGCGCTGCGCCACGTGGCACGCGTGGCCGGTGTGGTCAGCCTGAACACGCCGCACAACGCGCGCCCGCCGGTGGACCCCATCGCCATCCTGCGCAAGCGTTTTGGCGAGCAGATGTACATCGTGCAATTCCAGGGCGACGCACGCGAGGTCGATGCCATTTTCAACAGCCATGTCGCGCAGACCTTCGACTGCTTCATGCGCAAACCGCTGTCGGCGTCGGCTTCGGCGTCGGGTCTGGCGGGTGGCGCAGCCAAGGCCGCGAACAGCCTGGCTTTCCCGCAAATCGTCGCGGCCTACAACGCGCAGCACGACCCGCGTGTGCCCATCCTCAGCGCCGCAGAGCGGCAGGTCTTCGTCGACACCTTCACGCGCAGCGGCTTCACCGGCGGCATCAACTGGTACCGCAACATGACGCGCAACTGGGAACGCTCGGCGGGTCTGGACACCACGGTGCGGGTGCCCGCGCTGATGGTGATGGCCGAGAACGACGCGGTGCTGCCGCCTTCAGCCGCCAACGGCATGGAGCGGCTGATCCCGGACCTGGAAAAAGTGCTGATCAAGGACTGCGGCCACTGGACGCAGCAAGAGCAGCCGGAAGCGGTGAACCGCTTGCTGATCGATTGGTACGGCCGTCGTTTCGGCTGAGCGTCTCGCCCTCGCCCTCAGCTCAACGCGGCCGATCAACCCAGCCCGCAACCGCGCAAGATCAAGCCCACCACGTGCGCCGTCGCGCGTTCGTGGTCGCGCCGGGTGAGCCTGTTGCGGCCCAGCACCGCGCGCACCTGCACGTCGAAGTCGGCGTAGGTCTGCGTGGCGGCCCAGATCGTGAAGAAGAGGTGTTCGGCATCGACATCGGCCATGCGGCCCTCGGCGATCCAGCCATCGATGACCTGCACCTTGCGTGCGACGGCGGCGCGCAACTCACCGCGCATCAAATCACCCAGCACCGGCGCGCCGTGCAGCAACTCGTTGGCGTAGACCCGTGAAGCGTCGGGCCGCGCCGCCGACATCGCCATCTTGGCTCGGATGTAGGCGGCCAGTGCGGTGGCCGGGTCGGCGTCGGGCTGCAACGCGTCCATCGGCACCAGCCAGTCGCGCAGCGTGCCGGCCAGCACCTCGCGATAAAGCGCGTGCTTGCTGCCGAAGTAGTAGTGCAGATTGGCCTTGGGCAGGTCGGCTGCTTCGGCGATCGCCGCCATCGTCGCGCCGTTGAACCCGGCGCGGGCGAAGACGGCCTCGGCCGCCGCCAAGATGCGCTTGCGGTTGGCCTGGCGTATCGGGCTGGCCGCAGCGGATGCAGGAGACGCTGCCACCAACCCGCCCGTCACTGCATCACTTCTTGGTCGCCGCTTCCCACACCACGTGGCTGTAGCCGGCCTTGCCCGGGTCCTTCTTGATGACCGGCGAACTGCCGCCGGCCATCAGCACCTTCACCGTGCGTTCGTAGGCTGCGGGTTCCAGGTAGCCCATCTTGGGCGTGTTGGCCGTGGTGATCAGCTTGGCCACGTTCTCCATCTGGCGCTGCTGCACTTTCACTGTGGCGCTGCCCGAGGGGTCGGCTGCGACGACGATCTTGGCCGCGCCGGCCGGGTCTTTCACCGCCTCGTTCCAGCCCTTCAACGTGGCGCGCAAAAACTTGGCCGCTCGCGCGACGAAGGCCGGGTCTTTGAGCTTGCTGTCCAGCACATACAGGCCGTCTTCCAATGAGGCCACGCCCTGGTCCTCGTAGAAGAACGTCACCAGGTCGGCTTCCTTGACGCCGGCGTCCACCACCTGCCAGTACTCGTTGTAGATCATGGTGCTGATGCAGGCAGCCTGGTTCTGCAGCAGCGGGTCGACGTTGAAGCCTTGCTTCAACACCTTGATGTCGGTGTCGGGTTTCAAGCCCAGCTTGGCCATCCAGTTCAGGAAAGGGTACTCGTTGCCACTGAACCAGACGCCCATGGTCTTGCCCTTCAGGTCGGCGGGCTTGCTGACGCCGCTGGACCTCTTGCAGGTCAGCATCAGGCCGCTGCGGTTGTAGATCTGCGCGATGTTGACCAACGGCACGCCGGCTTCGCGCGCGGCCAGTGCGTCGGGCATCCAGTTGACGATGGCGTCGGCGCCATTGCCGGCCAGCACCTGCACCGGGCTCACGTCGGGGCCGCCCGGCTTGATGGTCACGTCCAGACCTTCGTCCTTGTAGTAGCCCTTGGCGGCGGCCACGTAATAGCCGGCGAACTGGGCTTGCGGCACCCACTTCATCTGCACGGTGAATTTGTCGGCGGCGTTGGCGCCGGCGGCAGCCAGAGCCAGAGCAGCGAACACAAATTTCAGGGAAAGACCGGTCATCGTGGATCTCCTTGGGGGGTTGAAGTAGGCGGGCAAAGACAGTGAAGGTGCCGCTCAGCGTGCGCGCACCGATGGGTGCCAGAACGCCAATCGGTGTTCCAGCCTGACGAGCAAGGTGTAGGCCACCGAACCGCTGACGGCGGCCACGACGATGGCGCCCCAGACCAGCGACAGGTTCATCCGCGAGGCCTCGGTGCTGATGCGAAAACCCAGGCCGACGGTGGGCGAGCCGAAGAACTCGGCGACGATGGCGCCGATCAGCGCCAGCGTGGCGTTCACCTTCAGTGCGCTGACGATGTAAGGCACGGCGCAGGGCAGTCGCAGGTCGAGCAGCGTGCGCGTGTAGCTGGCGGCGTAGCTGTGCATCAGCTCGCGCTCGATGCGGCCAGCCGCCTGTAAGCCGGCCAGCGTGGCCACCAGCGTTGGGAAGAAGGTCATCAGCACGACGACGGCGGCTTTCGACGGCCATTCGAAGCCGAACCACATCACCATGATGGGCGCCACGGCCACCAGCGGGATGGTGCTGGTCAGTGAGGCCACCGGCAGCAGGCCGCGTTGCAGGAAGGGCAGCCGGTCGATGGCGATGCCGACCGCAAAGCCCAGACCCGAGCCGACGACCCAGCCGACGAGCACGGCCTTCAGCACCGTCTGCACGAAGTCGCGGCCCAGCGTGTCAGCGTGTTCCCACATCGAAACCGCGATGGCTGACGGCGCGGGCAGCAGCACGCGCGGCACGTCGAAGACGGCCACGCCGACCTCCCAGAAGAACAGCACCCAGCCGCCGAAGAGCGCAGCCGTCAGCGGACCGGCCCAACGCGGACCTTCGATCGCGGCGCAGCGCTTCACGCTCAACACGGCCAGCACCAGCGCGGCCACCAAGAGCAAGGCAGTCAGCGGTGTCATGCCGTTTGCCGCCGGCGCATCACCAGCTTCTCAAGTCCGGCCACCGCCGCCGTCAGCGTCAGCCCCAGCAGTGCCGATAGCACCAGCGCCGACCAGATGCCGACCGTGTTGCCGTAGTAAGACCCGGTCAACAGCCGCGCACCCAAGCCGGCCTGCGCGCCGGTGGGCAGTTCGGCCACCATGGCGCCGACGAGGCCGGCGGCGATGGCGATGCGCAGCGACGGGAACAGAAAGGGCAGGGCAGCCGGCAAGCGCAGCAGCCAGAAGGCTTGCCACTTCGTCGCCGCGTAGGTGTGCATCAACTCCGTTTCGATGCGCTGCGGCGAACGCAGGCCCTGAATCATGGCCACAGTGACCGGGAAGAAGCACAGGACCATCGCAATCGCTGCCTTGGGCGCGATGCCCGACAAGCCCAGGCTGCCCAGGATGACGAGCACGATGGGCGCGATGGCCAGCACCGGCACCGTCTGCGACGCGACGATCCAAGGCAGCAGGGCGCGGTCCAGCGTGCGGCTGTGCACGATGGCTGCCGCCAGCAGCACGCCCAGCAGCGAGCCCAGCACGAAGCCGACCAGCGTGGACTGCGCCGTCACGGCGGTGTGGAAGAGCAGGTTGCGCGGCGAGTCGAGTGGCCAGTCCACGAGGCTGCTGTACAGGTCAACCGCGACCTGGTGCGGCGCGGGCAGCACCGGGCGTTCCATCGTCATCGTGGCAGTGATCAGGTCGGTGGTCGTCCAGCCCGAACGGTCGGCCAACACGCGCTCGATCACGCCGTTGGCGTTCAAGCCGACGACACCGGCGTACCAGAGCAGCAGCACGCAGCCCAGCACCAGCAGCACGGGCCCGGTGGATGTGGTCGCGCCTGGCTTACGCATCGTGGCCCTGACTGTGGCCGTGGCCGTTGCCGTGGCCTACACCGAGCGCCAGCCGCACTTCATGGGCCAGCGCCATGAATTCGGGCGTGTCGCGCAGGCCGAGGTGGCGCGTCTCGGGCAGCGGCGAGCGGACGTCGGCCACGATGCGTCCGGGCCGGGGCGACATCACGACGATGCGCGTGGCCAGGTAGACCGCCTCGGCGATGGAGTGGGTGACGAACACCACGGTGCGCCGCTCGCGTTGCCAGAGTTGCTGCAACTGCTCGTTCAAACGGTCCCGCGTGATCTCGTCCAATGCGCCGAAAGGTTCGTCCATCATCAGGATGCGCGGCTCGAAACCCAGGGCGCGGGCGATGGACACGCGCTGCTGCATGCCGCCCGACAACTGCCACGGGTATTTGCTCTCGAAACCCTGCAGGCCGACGCGCGCCAGTTGCTCCATCGCCACCGCGCGGCAGTCTTCGGCGCTGCGGCCCTGGATCTGCAGCGGCAGCATCACATTGGCCAGCACGTCGCGCCACGGGAAAAGCGCCGGCGACTGGAAGACGTAGCCGTAGGCGCGCGCCAGCCGGGCCGCGTGGGGCGTCAAGCCGTTGACCTGCACGCTGCCGGCGCTGATGGCTTCCAGGTCGGCGATGACGCGCAACAGCGTGGTCTTGCCGCAGCCCGACGGGCCGATCAAGGCCACGAATTCGCCGGGCGCGATGTCGAGGGCTATCTCGTGAAGCGCCTGCACATTGCCGTCGGCCGACGGGTAGACCACGCTGGCACGGCGGACGGACACAGCCAGATCGGCTTCATTCATGGGGGCGCATGTCGGATGGGCAAACCTAACGGGGTGGTCAACTTATTCTGATTCATCGAAGCCAGTCCCATGCCAGTCCGTGGTGCAACCGCCAATCGGACAACGGGAACATCCGGATGGGGTGTGGCATGTCGGTTGCATACGATCTGCAAACCTGACCAAACGGTCAAATTCCGTGCATCCGACTGGAGCGTTCAGCATGGCCCAGACAGCCCACCCTAGCGACACCGCGACGCCGACGGCGTACGAACGGGTTTTTGCCGACGCCGCACCGCGCTACACGCGCACGCAGGCCCTGGTCGAAGCCGAACGCTGTCTGTATTGCTACGACGCGCCCTGCGTGCAGGCCTGCCCCACCGGCATCGACGTGCCGAGCTTCATCAAGCGCATCAGCGACGACAACCTGCGGGGCGCGGCGCGCGCCATCCTGGACGCCAACCCGCTGGGCGGCACCTGCGCCCGCGCCTGCCCGACCGAGGTGCTGTGCGAACAGGCCTGCGTGCGGACCACGCAACAAGGCAAGCCGGTGGAGATCGGCCGCTTGCAGCGCTACGCCGTGGACGCGGTGATGGACGGCCCGGTGACCGCGCTGTTCACCCGCGCCGCGCCCACCGGCCAGCGCGTCGCCGTGGTGGGCGCCGGCCCGGCCGGCATCGCTTGCGCCTTCATGCTGGCGCGGCGCGGCCACGACGTCGTCATTCACGACGCCCGCGCGGCGGGGGGCGGCCTCAACGAATACGGCCTGGCCGCGTACAAGATGGCCGACGACTTCGCGCAAGTCGAATTGAACTGGCTGATGCAGATCGGCGGCATCACCTTGCAACTGGGATGGCGGCTGGACAACGCGGTGCAACTGCGGGCGCTGCGCGACGTCTTTGACGCGGTCTACCTGGCCGTCGGCCTGGGCCGCACCAACCCGCTGGGTGTGCCCGGTGAGGACTTGCCCGGTGTGCGCGACGCGGTCGATTTCATCGCCGAATTGCGCCAGGCTGACGACTTGACCGCGTTGGCGATGGGCCGCCGTGTCGTGGTCATCGGCGGCGGCATGACGGCAGTGGACGCAGCCGTGCAAAGCCGCCTGCTGGGTGCCGAGCAGGTGGATCTGGTCTACCGGCGCGGACCGGATGCGATGGGCGCTTCACCCGCTGAGCGCGGGTGGGCGCAGACCCACGGCGTCACGCTGCACTTCGGGCTGACGCCCGTCGAAATCGTGGCCGGTGCCGACGGCCGGGTTGCTGCGGTGCGCTTCGCGCGCAGCCGATCCGACAAAGGCGACAAAGGCGACAAAGCCGACCAAGCCGACCCCGCAACGTTCACTGCCGATCGGGTCTTCAAGGCGATCGGCCAGAAACTGGACGCCGCTGTGTTCGACGGCAGCGGCCTGACACTGCAAGCCGGCCGCGTGCTGGCCGACAACGACGGCCGCACGGGCGTATGCAGGCTGTATGCCGGCGGCGACTGCCGGGCTGGGGGCCGCGACCTGACCGTGGAAGCGGTGGAAGACGGCAAGCGCGCCGCTGCTGCCATCCATGCCGAAATTACTGCCGGAGCTTGAAGACCATGGCCGATCTG
Source organism: Burkholderiales bacterium (assembly GCA_038316205.1). Classification (GTDB taxonomy): domain Bacteria; phylum Pseudomonadota; class Gammaproteobacteria; order Burkholderiales; family Burkholderiaceae_C; genus Rubrivivax. Next base: position 8,180 of record JBBQAI010000043.1, on the reverse strand, counting down.
CGCAACACCTTCGCGGGCATCCACAGTCCGAATCCGTTTTGGCTGGCCAGCGCGCCGCCCACCGACAAGGCCACCAACATCCACCGCGCTTTTGAAGCCGGCTGGGGCGGCGTGGTCTGGAAGACGCTGGGCGAAGACGGGCCGCCGATCGTCAACGTCAGCGGTCCGCGCTATGGCGCTTTGCTGACACCCGACCGCAAGCTGCTGGGCTTCAACAACATCGAGCTCATCACCGACCGCCCACTGCAGATCAACCTGGACGAGATCCGCGACGTGAAGCGCCAGTGGCCCGACCGCGCGATGGTCGTCAGCCTGATGGTGCCCTGCACCGAAAGCGCGTGGAAAGCGATCTTGCCGATGGTCGAAGACACCGGCTGCGACGGCGTGGAACTGAACTTCGGCTGCCCCCACGGCATGAGCGAACGCGGCATGGGCGCGGCCGTGGGCCAGGTGCCCGAGTACATCGAGATGGTCACCGCCTGGTGCAAGCACTACAGCCGGCTGCCGGTGATCGTGAAGCTGACGCCCAACATCAGCGACATCCGCATGCCGGCGCGCGCCGCGAAAAAGGGCGGCGCCGACGCGGTGTCATTGATCAACACCATCACTTCCATCATGGGCGTGGACCCGGCCACGCTGACGATGAGCCCGTCCACCGGCGGCATGGGTTCACACGGCGGCTACTGCGGCCCGGCGGTCAAGCCCATCGCGCTGAACATGGTGGCGCAGATCGGGCGCGACCCGGCTACCGCCGGCCTGCCCATCTCGGGCATCGGCGGTGTCGGCAGCTGGCGTGACGCGCTGGACTACATCGCCCTGGGCGCCGGCAACGTGCAGGTCTGCACCGCCGCGATGACTTTTGGCTTCAAGATCGTGCAGGACATGGCCGACGGCTTGTCCGAGTACATGGACAGCATGGGTTTCCAGACGACGGCCGACTTCCAGGGCCGCGCGCTGCCCACGGTCACCGAATGGCAGCATCTGAACCTGAACGCGACCAGCAAGGCGGTCATCGCCCAGAGCAGTTGCATCCAGTGCGGGCGCTGCTACATCGCCTGCGAAGACGCCTCGCACCAGGCCATCACCGCGACGAAAAACGGGCAACGGCATTTCGAGGTGAAAGAGGCTGATTGCGTGGGCTGCAACCTCTGCGTCGTCGTTTGCCCGGTGCCCGACTGCATCACGCTGCGCACGCTGTTGCCGGGTGAGTTGGACACCCGCACCGGTTTGCCGGTTTCAGGCGACGAACGAGACTGGACCGTGCACGCCAACAACCCGATGCGGATGGTGACGGCCGATTGAGACGCCCTTCTCCACCAACTTGACCGTGCGCCGCCGCCGCAGTGGCGGCACAATGATCCAGGCTCAGTGCAGGAAACCCGATATGAACAGACCTTTGCTTGCCCCCGTCCGCGTTGTTTTGCTCGCCGCGGTTTATGCCTGTGCTTCGCCGCTTTGGGCGGCACCGGGCGACAAGCCCGTGACTCCCGTGCCGGCTGGCAAGATCGCCGACGACAAGTCGCGCACCCGCAACGCGTCGATACCGGCCAAGGGCCTGTTCGTCAAGGATCAGCTCAGCCCGGCGACCAAGGCCAAACTCACCGAACTGATGCTGGACTCCATCGGCATGCGCATCGAATTGGCGCTGTTGGTGCCGACGGGCAACTGGAAGATCGATGGCGCGGGCAAGGGCGACAACGACCTGAATGCAGCCCGCCTGCAGTCGCTGCGCCGCTTCCTGACCGACCGCGGCGTGGACCCCAAGAAGATCTTCGTCGAGAGCCGCATCGACCCCAAGGTGAAGACGCCGCGCCTGGACGTGCAACTGGTTGTCTCGCCGGCCAACGACTGACTCCGATCTGAACTGCAGCGGGCTGCGCCCGTTGCCGTCACCGTTGCCATCACCGTTGCCATCACTGCTGCAGTTCGCTCAAGCCATCACGGCGGCGGTTTGCGGCCCACTTGCGCGTACAACTCGGCCGCCGGCACCACGCGACCGTGCAGCGGCAGGATGCGCAACGGCGCCAGCCCCAAGCGGTCGAGGTTCTGCACCAGGTTCAGATGGTTGGCGTTCGGCACCGCAGGCGGCGGTACGCCGGGCGCGCCGGGCGTGTAGGCATCGGCTTCGATCAGCAGCTGCTCGCGCGGCAGCCACACCACCAGCAAGCCCCGGGCGTGCAGGCTGTCTTTCAGTTCGTGGATCTCCACAGGGCGGGTCACGTCACCCAGCACCATCTTGGTCTCGACGGCCATGAAGTTGGGCTTGCTGCCCGTGGCCGCCACGGCAGCGGCGCCGCGCGTCGGCTGCTGTGCAAATGCCGCCTCGAAGTAGGGCTTGGCCAGCGCGCTGGTGAAGATGGTGGCGCCGTCGGCTGCCGCCACGCGCAGGCCGCCGGCGTGGTCGAAATGGTGGTGGGTGTTGATCACGGTCAGCGCTTTCTTGCCCGCCACCAGCTTGTTCGCCACGTCCAGCACCGCGCGCGACCGGCCCTCGTGCAGCGGCATTTCGACGAGCACGATCTGCTGAGCCATTTCGATGGCCACACTGTTGTGCGAGCCGCCGCCCAGGAACCACACGCCCTCGGCCACCTTGTCGATGCTGACCACCTCGGTCGCCGCGCGCACGTTGTCGGGGACGGTGATCTCGACCGCCTCGTCGGCCTGGACACTGGTGACCCGAAGGTCCAGCGCCGCGTAGCCGCCCTGCTCTTGCACGATGCGGGCCGGCATCAGCACGGCACCATGCAGCCGGTAGTCGAGGAATTGCGTCACCACCGGCATGTCACCCAGCACGGCATTCGGCAAGTTCGATTCGATGCGCGAAATCAGGCCGGTGTCTTCCAGCACCAGCGTGGCGCTGAACTGTCCGGGCAGGTCGAAGCTGAGCGTGTCCCAGCGCCGCAGAAACTCGCGCCGCACACCGGCGCGTGCGCCCGTGCGGGTGGCGGCCTTGATGGCACCTTGCGGTGTGCTGATCCACAGGTCGTGCACGCGCGCGGGGAGGGCTGCCGGGGCCGACACGGTGGTGACATCGGCGACGTCCCAGGCATAGTTTTCGCGAGCCAGCACCACGCCGCGCGCGTCGCCGCTGCCCATCAGGGGCAACGCACCGCCACCGGTGGGCTCGCTGCGTCTGCGGATGTATTCCTCGCGGAAGCTGGCGGTTTCGAAATTCAGTGAGCGCGACAAGGCCGTCAGGTTCAGGACCGGCCAGGCGGCGCCTGGCGCGTAGGCCTGGCCCACGCTGGCGCCAGTGCCGCGCCCGGTGACGGTCAACGTCTTCATCGTGGCGCTGCCCATGGCCGCCTCAGCCCGCGCGACGAGCGCTGCCGTTTGCGCTTCGGGGCTCACGGTGGTGCAGCCGGCCAGGGCCAGCATGCAGCCGATCAGGGTGGCTTCGGCGGGTGCGCGAAAACGCTGCGTCATGTCGATCCTTCGGGTGGCGAACAGGGTCGAAACCCGCGTGGCAATCAGTATTTCACGTTCGCCGGCTGTGCCGTCGCGGGGCTCGCCATCAGCGCCGTTGCGGCACCGTGCCGGTCATGTGCGCGGCCCGCAGAAAGTCGAAGTCGGCACCCTGGTCGGCCTGCAGCACGGTCTGCAGAAACAGCTTGCGGTAGCCGCGTTCGGCCGTCGGTTCGACAACAGGCTTGTCGATGGCGCGCTGTGCCAGTTCGCCGTCTGACACCTGCAGGCTGATCTCGCGCTGGCTCACGCTCAGGCGGATGCGGTCGCCGTTGCGCACGTGCGCCAGCGGCCCGCCGATGGCCGATTCCGGCGTCACATGCAGCACGATGGTGCCGAAGGCGGTGCCGCTCATGCGGCCGTCGGAGATGCGCAGCATGTCCTTCACGCCGGCCCGCGCCAGCTTGCGCGGGATCGGGAGGTAGCCGGCCTCGGGCATGCCCGGCGCGCCTTTGGGGCCGATGTTCTTCAGCACCAGCACGTCGTCGGCCGTCACGTCCAGGTCGTCGCTGTCGATGCGCAGCGCCAGGTCTTCCAGGTTTTCGAAGACCACCGCGCGGCCCTCGTGTTCCATCAACCTCGCGTCGGCCGCGCTCTGTTTGATGATGGCGCCGCCCGGTGCCAGGTTGCCCCGCAGCACTGCAATGCCGCCTTGCGGATAGATCGGGTTTGCCAGGCTGCGCACCACGGCTTGCGGGAAGCCCGGGCCGGCGCGTTCCAGTTCCTCGCCCAGCGTGCGGCCGGTCACCGTCATCGCGTCCAGCCGCAGCAGCGGCTTGATTTCGCGCAGCAGCGTGGCCATGCCGCCGGCGTGGTGGAAGTCTTCCTTGTAGTGCTGGCCCGAGGGCTTCAGGTCCAGCAGCACCGGCGTTTCGCGGCCCATGCGGTCCAGCGCCTGCATGTCGATGTCCAGACCCATCCGGCCCGCGATGGCCGCCAGGTGCACGATGCCATTCGTGCTGCCGCCGATGGCCAACAGCACGCGCATCGCGTTCTCGAAGGCGGCGGGCGTCAGGATCTTGTCGATGGTCAGGCCCGTCTTCGCCATCTGCACCGCCAGCGCGCCGGTCTGCTCGGCGATGCGGATGCGGTCGGCCGTCACAGCCGGCGGCGATGCGCCACCCGGCACCGTCATGCCCAGCGCTTCGGCGATGCAGGCCATGGTGCTGGCCGTGCCCATCACGCTGCAGGTGCCCACGCTGGCCACCAGTTGGTCGTTCACCTCGGCCGTTTCAGCGGCGTCGATCTCGCCCGCACGAAAACGGCCCCAGTAGCGGCGGCAGTCGGTGCAGGCGCCGACGCGTTCGCCTCGGTGGCTGCCGGTCAGCATCGAACCGGTGATGAGCTGGATGGCCGGGATGCCGGCCGAGGCTGCGCCCATCAGTTGCGCCGGCACGGTCTTGTCGCAACCGCCGATCAGCACGATGGCGTCCATCGGCTGCGCGCGAATCATCTCCTCGGTGTCCATCGCCATCAGGTTGCGCAGGAACATGCTGGTCGGTGCGGCGAAACTCTCGTGGATGGAGATGGTCGGGAAGGCCATCGGCAGACCGCCGGCCAGCATCACGCCGCGCTTCACCGCTTCGATGAGCTGCGGGGTGTTGCCGTGGCAGGGGTTGTAGTCGCTGCCGGTGTCGGCGATGGCGATGACGGGCCGCTCCAGCGCCGCGTCGGTGTAGCCCGCGCCCTTGATGAAGGCCTTGCGCAGGAAGAGCGAAAAGCCGGCGTCGCCGTAATGCGTCAGGCCTTTGCGCATGCCCGTGTCGCGGGCGCTGCTGGTTGGGCTGGGCTCTTGGGGTGGATCGGTCGGTGGGGTCGGCATGCGCGGAATTTACCCCTGGCTTTGTCGGCGTCGGCTGCGGTCTTTGCTGTACAAAGCTGGCAGGCTCACCCCGTCCCGTGACCCAGGAGTTTTCAGCCATGTCCACCTTGTTGATCCGCGGCGGCACCGTCGTCAATGCCGACCGCGAAAGCCGCGCCGATGTGCTGGTGGTAGACGGCCGTATCGCGCGCGTTGCACCGGCACTGGACGCACCGACGGGCGCCGAAGTGCTGGACGCCGGTGGCCGCTATGTGATGCCCGGCGGCATCGACCCGCACACCCACCTGCAACTGCCTTTCATGGGCACGGTCGCAGCCGACGACTTTTTCGACGGCATGGCGGCCGGCTTCACCGGCGGCACCACCAGCATCATCGACTTCGTCATTCCCGACCCGCAGCAGCCGCTGATGGACGCTTACCGCATGTGGCGCGGCTGGGCCGAGAAGGCAGCCGGTGACCACGGCTTCCACGTCGCCGTCACGTGGTGGAGCGAGCAGGTGCGCGCCGACATGGGCACGCTCGTGCAGGAAGAAGGCATCAACAGTTTCAAGCACTTCATGGCCTACAAGAACGCCATCATGTGCGACGACGAAACGCTGGTGAACAGCTTCAAGCGGGCCCTTGAACTCGGCGCGATGCCGACGGTGCACGCCGAGAACGGCGAGCTGGGTTATTTGCTGCAGCAAGAGGTGGCCAAGATGGGCATCACCGGTCCCGAAGGCCACCCGCTCAGCCGACCGCCGATGGTCGAAGGCGAAGCCGCCAACCGCGCCATCGCCATCGCCGACGTGCTGGGCGTGCCCATCTACATCGTGCACGTGAGTTGCATCGAATCGGCCGAGGCCATCGCCCGCGCGCGGGCCCGGGGCCAGCGGGTTTATGGCGAAGTGCTGGCCGGCCATTTGGTGCTGGATGACAGCGTCTACCGCCACCCCGATTTCGCCACCGCCGCCGCCTACGTGATGAGCCCGCCGTTCCGGCCCAAAGGCCACTCGGAGATGCTGTGGCGCGGTTTGCAATCGGGCCAGTTGCACACCACGGCCACCGACCACTGCGTGTTCTGTGCCGACCAGAAAGCGGCGGGCCGGGACAACTTTGCGAAGATTCCGAATGGCTGCGGAGGCATCGAAGATCGCATGCGGGTGATCTGGGACGCCGGCGTCAACACCGGCCGTCTGACGCCCAGCGAATTCGTCGCCATCACGTCGGCCAATTGCGCCAAGATCTTCAACATCTACCCGCAAAAAGGCTGCATCGCTGAAGGTGCTGATGCCGACATCGTGCTGTGGGATCCGGCCGCGACGAAGTCCATTTCGGTGAAGTCGCAATTTTCGAAAGGCGATGCCAACGTCTTCGAAGGCCGCAACGTGAAGGGCAATGCCAGCCACACCCTGAGCCAGGGCAAACTGGTTTGGGCCGATGGCGATTTGCGCGCCGTTCGCGGTGCCGGCCGCTACATCAAGCGGCCGCCTTTTGGCCCCAACTTCGCGGCCACGGCCAAACGCACACAAGACCTGGCGCCCAGCGCCGTGGTCCGCTGAAGGAGCAACACGATGGACATGAAGACCACCCCGAAGATCGACGAACTGCGTATCGATGGCGACCGCCTATGGGCCAGCCTGATGGAACTGGCGCAGATCGGCGCCACGCCGAAAGGCGGCGTCTGCCGTTTGACGTTGACCGACCTGGACAAGCAGGGCCGCGACCTGGTCACCGGCTGGGCGCGTGAGGCCGGCATGACGGTCACCATCGACCAGATCGGCAACGGCTTCATGCGCCGCGCCGGCCGCAACAACAGCCTGCCGCCGGTGATGACCGGCAGCCACATCGACACCCAACCGACAGGCGGCAAGTTCGACGGCAATTACGGCGTGTTGGCCGGCATTGAAGTGGTGCGCACGCTGAACGACCACGGCATCGTCACCGAAGCGCCCATCGAAGTGGCTTTCTGGACCAACGAGGAAGGCTCGCGCTTCGTGCCGGTGATGATGGGCTCGGGCGTCTTCGCGGGCGCCTTCACCTTGGCGCACGCCTACGCCGCCACCGACACCGAAGGCAAGACGGTGCAGAGTGAGTTGGCCCGCATCGGCTACATCGGCAGTGAGGTGCCGGGCGCGCACCCCATCGGCAGTTATTTCGAGACTCACATCGAACAAGGCCCGGTGCTGGAAGACCACGACGTGACCATCGGCGTGGTGACGGGCGTGCTGGGCATACGCTGGTACGACTGCGTGGTGACGGGCATGGAAGCCCACGCCGGCCCGACCCCGATGGCGCTGCGCAAAGACGCGCTGCAAGTGGCGGCCAAGCTGATGCTGGAGGTGGTGGCCTGCGCCCACCGCCATCCGCAGAACGGTCAAAACCACGGCCGCGGCACCGTGGGCATGGTGCAGGTGCACCCGAATAGCCGCAACGTGATTCCGGGCCGCGTGAAATTCAGCATCGACCTGCGCAATGCCAGTGACGCGCTGTGCGAGGCGATGGACGCCGACATCCGCGCTGTGGCGGCGCAACTCAGCGCCGAAAGCGGTTTGCCGATCGAGATCACGCCCGTCTCAGCCTACCCCGCGCAGCCCTTCCACGCCGAGTGCGTCGAAGCGGTGGCGCGCGCGGCCAGCAAGCTGGGTTACTCGAACATGCCGGTGGTCTCAGGTGCCGGACATGACGCCGTCTACATGGCGCGGCTGGCGCCGGCCGGGATGATCTTCATCCCCTGCAAAGACGGCATCAGCCACAACGAGATCGAAGACGCGAAGCCGGCTCACATCACCGCCGGCTGCAACGTGCTGCTGCACGCGATGCTGGAACGCGCCGGCGTGGTCTGAAGTCACGCCGTACTTTCCGCGCGCTTCAGCACGGGCACCAGTCACCGGTCAACACGTGATCGGCAGGC
>JBBQAI010000084.1:0-18482 GCA_038316205.1 Burkholderiales bacterium | reverse complement strand
GCTTCGACGCGAAGAAAACGGTCGCGGCACTGCCGCGCGCCACCGTCTTCATGGGCGTGCCGACGCTTTACGTGCGGCTGCTCGCCGAGCCCGGACTGACGCGAGCGGCGAGCTCGAACATGCGCCTTTTCATCAGCGGTTCAGCGCCCTTGCTGGTCGACACCTTCGAGCAGTTCGAAGCCCGCACCGGCAACGTCATCCTGGAGCGCTACGGCATGAGCGAGACGGTGATGCTGACGTCGAACCCGTGCGACGCCGCCGACGGCGAACGCCGAGCCGGCACGGTCGGCAAGCCGCTGCCCGGCGTCGGCCTGCGCGTGCGCGCCGAGGCCGGAACCATGGCCGCCGCGGGCGAGATCGGCGGCATCGAAGTCCGCGGCCCCAACGTCTTCGAGGGCTACTGGCGGATGCCCGACAAGACCCGCGAGGAGTTCAGCGACGACGGCTGGTTTCGCACCGGCGACGTCGGCTTCGTCGACGAGCGCGGCTACGTCACCATCGTCGGCCGCAGCAAGGATCTGATCATCAGCGGCGGCTACAACGTCTATCCGGCCGAGGTCGAAGGGGTGCTCAACGACCTGCGCGGCATCGCCGAGAGCGCGGTCGTCGGCGTGCCCCACGGTGACTTCGGCGAGGCCGTCGTCGCCGTCGTCGTGGCGCGCCCGAGCGAGGCGCTCGACGGCGCCGCCGTCATCGCCGCGCTGAAGGCGAAGATCGCCAACTTCAAGGTGCCGAAGGCGGTCTTCGTCGTCGGCGAGCTGCCGAGGAACGCGATGGGCAAGGTGCAGAAGAACCTGCTGCGGGCGCAGCACCGGGCGCTGTTCTCATAGCCGCAACGAAAAAAGGCCGGCCCTTTCGGGCTGGCCTTCTCGCGGCGGGCGCCGGCGGCGTCAGTCGGTTCGATAGATGTCGACGTCCTTCGTCTCGCGGACGAAGAGCATGCCGACGACGAAGGTGATCGACGCGAAGATGATCGGATACCACAGGCCGTTGTAGATGTTGCCCGTCTGCGCCACGATCGCCGCCGCGGTCGCCGGCAGCAGGCCGCCGAACCAGCCGTTGCCGATGTGGTACGGCAGGCTCATCGACGTGTAGCGAATGCGGGTCGGGAACATCTCGACCAGCATGGCAGCGATAGGCCCGTACACCATGGTCACGTAGAGCACCATGACCGTCAGGATCAGGATGATCATCCACCAGTTGGCGCTGCCCGCGGGAATGGGATCAGCCTTGGCCGGGTAGCCCGCATCGTTCAGGGCGGCGCGCACTTCCTTCTCGAAACGGGGCTTCTCTTCCTTGGCCGTGGCGGCCGTGTAGCCCGCGATGGATTTGTCACCGACCTTGACGGTGGCGATGGTGGCCGAGGCGTCTTCCTTCTTGTCGTAGTTGACACCCGAGTTGGCCAGGAAGGTGCGCGTCAGGTCGCATCCCGTGGTGAATTTCGCCGTGCCGGTGAGGTTGAGGATCAGGTTGCAATCACCCACCGGTGCCGCCACGGTCACCGGCGACTTTTGAATCGCGGCCGCCAGCTTGGGGTTGGCGTAGTCGGTCAGGGCGTGGAACAGCGGGAAGTAGGTCAGCGCGGCCAGCAGGCAGCCAGCCATGATGATGGGCTTGCGGCCGATCTTGTCCGACAGCGTGCCGAAGATCAGGAAGAAAGGCGTGCCGATGATCAGCGACAGCGCGATCAGGATGTTCGCCGTCGGCCCGTCCACCTTCAGGAAGCTCTGCAGGAAGAAGAGCGAATAGAACTGACCCGTGTACCAGACGACGGCCTGGCCGGCAGTGGCACCCAACAAGGCCAGGATCACGATCTTCAAGTTGGCCCAGTTGCCGAAGGACTCGGTCAACGGCGCCTTCGAAGTCTTGCCTTCGGCCTTCATACGGGTGAAGGCAGGCGACTCGCTGAGTTTCAGGCGTATCCACACCGAGATGATCAGCATCAGGCCCGACATGCCGTAAGGAATGCGCCAACCCCAGTCGGCGAAGTCTTTCTCGCCCACATAGAGGCGCGTGCCCAGGATCACCATCAACGCCAGCATCAGGCCCACGGTGGCTGTGGTCTGAATCCAGGCGGTGTAGGCACCACGGCGTGAATGCGGCGCGTGCTCAGCCACGTAAGTGGCTGCGCCGCCGTACTCGCCGCCCAGCGCCAGGCCTTGCAGCAGGCGCAGCGCGATCAGCGTGACCGGAGCGGCGATGCCCCAGCTCTTGTACGTGGGCAGGAAGGCCACCAGGAAGGTGGACAAGCCCATGATCAGGATGGTCACCAGGAAGGTGTACTTGCGACCGACCAGGTCGCCCAGGCGGCCGAAGACGATGGCGCCGAAAGGCCGCACCGCGAAGCCGGCGGCAAAGGCCAGCAGGGTGAAGATGTCGCGGGTGGACGGGTCGAGTGCGGTGAAGAAGTTGGCCGCGATGATGGACGCCATCACACCGAAGAGATAGAAGTCGTACCACTCGAAAATGGTACCCAGCGACGACGCAAAGATGACGGTCTTCTCTTCCGGCGAGATGGGTCTCGCGGCAGCGGTCAGGTGGGCGCCCGGACGGGCATCGGCCTTGGCCATGGTTGTGTTCTCCTGGAGACTTCGTTGTGGATGCAAGCACGCTGTGCAAGCAGAGCCGGAGTCTTTTCATTCAGGCTGACCGGTTGCTGACGCCACAAGCTCGAAGTACCGTTCTGACCACAGCGCGAGGGTTTCCCTGGCCATGGATAACCCGGTATCGATCGGGTTGGCGGGACTGTTTGCTGCGGCAAGAGCGGCACCGCGTGACTGACAATGCCACCATGAATACGCCCGCCAGGCCGGCCTTCTGGGCCCGCACCAAGAAGCTCACGGGGGTCTTGCTGCTGGTGTGGTTGGGTGTCAACCTGCTGGTGCCCTGGTTCGCGCGGGACCTGAATGCGCTGCAGGCCTTCGGCTTCCCCTTGGGCTACTGGCTGGCCGCTGAAGGCTCGCTGCTGGTCTACCTGTCGATCATCGTGGTCTACGCGGTGGCGATGGACCGATTGGAAGCGCGCTGTCTGGACGATGAGGATGCTGTCGCAACACCGGGCTCGGGGCCCGCGTGACCCAAGCTGGATTGCCGCCAACGGCTGCGAGTTCAAGCGACAGCAAGATGGTGCGTCGGCTGAGCTGGCGTTACGCGCTCTTCCTGCTGGCCTTCGGGGCCTTGATCGCGCTGATGGCCCTGGCCGAGAAGCTCGGCCTGCAGCGCAGTTGGATTGGCGCGTCCTTTCTGGTCGTCACCGTGGCGGCTTACGCCTTCATCGGCTTCCTGTGCCGCACCTCGAACGAGGTCGACTATTTCGTTGCCGGGCGGCGCGTGCCGGCCGTCTTCAACGGCTTGGCCACGGCGGCGGACTGGATGTCGGCGGCCTCGTTCATCGGCACCGCCGGCGTGCTCTACCTGCAGGGCTTTGCGGGTCTGGCTTACATCCTGGGCTGGACTGGCGGTTATTGCCTGCTGGCGCTGCTGTTGGCACCCTATTTGCGGCGCTTCGGCCAGTACACCGTGCCCGATTTCCTGCAGGCCCGCTACGGCGGCCGCTGGCCCCGGCTGATTGGCGCCGGGGCGGTGGTGGCGGTGTCGTTCGTCTACGTGGTGGTGCAGATTTACGGTGTCGGCCTGATCACCTCACACCTCACTGGCTTCGGCTTCGAACTGGGCATCTTCGTCGGCCTGGGTGGCGTGCTGGTCTGCTCGTTTCTGGGTGGCATGCGCGCCGTCACGTGGACTCAGGTGGCGCAGTACCTGGTGCTGATCGTGGCCTACCTGGTGCCGCTGGTCTGGCTGTCGGTCAAGCAGACGGGCAGCGTGATGCCGCTGGCGTCTTACAGCACGCAGCTGGCCCAGATTGCCCAGCGCGAAGGCGAGTTGGTCGCCGACCCGGCCGAGCGTGAAGTGATGTTGAAGCTGCGCGAACGCGCCGCAGTCGCCGACCACAAGCTGCAAGACGTGCGCCGCGCGATGCGCGCCGACGACGCGCAGCGCCTGCAGCGTGTGGCTGAACTGCGCAGTGAAAACGCGCCGCTGGCTCTCATACAGCGCGCCGAACGCGAAGTCGTGCAGCGCCCACGCACCGAGGCGCAAGCCACACTGGCCTACCAGCGCGAGCGCGACAGCGCCATCGCACGAGCCCAACCCCTGGCCGGCATGGCGCCGCAGACCTTGCCCTTCGCCACTGGCGACCCTGCCGGCGACGTCGCAGCCCAGAAGCGTTTCGATGCAGCGCGCATCAACTTCATCGCGCTGATGCTGTGCCTGATGATGGGCACGGCCGCCATGCCGCACGTGCTGACGCGCTACTTCACGACGACCTCGGCACCGCAGGCGCGGCGCTCTGTCGGCTGGTCGCTGCTCTTCATCACGCTGCTTTACATGGCGGCACCGGCTCTGGCGGTGCTGGTCAAGTTCGAGGTGCTGCAGCACCTTGTGGGCCTGCCCATCGACCACTTGCCGCAATGGGTCAGCCGCTGGTCACGGCTGGACCCCAATCTGGTGTCGGTGAACGATGTCAATGGCGACGGCATCCTGCAGTTGGGCGAGTTGCTGCTCGGCGGCGACGTCATCGTGCTGGCCGCTCCCGAAATCGGCGGCTTGCCCTACTGGGTGACCTGCCTTGTCGCAGCGGGCGGGCTGGCTGCGGCGCTGTCGACGGCCGACGGCCTGTTGCTGACCATTGCCAACGCGCTGTCGCACGACATCTATTTCCGAGACATCCACCCCAAGGCTTCGGCGGCCAGCCGCGTCATCGGCTCCAAGGTGTTGGTTATGGTCATCGCGTTGCTGGCGGCGCTGATCGCGGCCTTGAAGATCACCGACATCCTGCAGTTCGTGTCGGCGGCTTTTTCGCTGGCGGCTGCGGCTTTTTTTCCGGCGCTGGTGTTGGGCATCTTCTGGCGGCGAGCCAGCCGGTCGGGTGCGGTGGCCGGCATGTTGGCGGGCTTGGCCGTGTGCGGCTGGTACATGGCCACCAACCTGCCGCTCTTGCGCACGGTGCTGAGCGTGACGCGGCCGCTGGCTGAGTGCCAATGGTTCGGCATCGACGCCATCGCAGCCGGCGTCTTCGGCGTGCCCATCGGCGTGGCGGTGATGGTGTTGGTCAGCTTGGTCACCACCGGGCCCAACGAAGAGCAGTGTCTTCTGATCAACCGCCTGCGCTACCCAGTTCGCAGTGAACATTGACGCTGTTCGTTCACGCTTGTCCGTTCATGACGGGTTGTCGGTTTGCAGAGCACAGCTATACTCATAGGCTTTCCTTGCTGCACCCGCCATGTTGACGCATCGGGGCAGCTTCACACCACCGAAGCCCAATTGAGCTGAAGTTCAGCGCGATGCAAGCCCGGAATCCACAAGGAGTATTCATGCGTCACTATGAAATCGTTCTGCTGATCCATCCGGATCAGAGTGAGCAGGTTCCGGCCATGCTGGAACGCTACAAGGCTCTCGTGGCCACCGGCGGCGGCAAGGTCCACCGCCTGGAAGACTGGGGTCGGCGCCAGCTGGCCTACCAGATCCAGAAGCTCGTGAAAGCCCATTACTTGTGCATGAACATCGAGTGCACCATCGAAACGCTGACCGAAATCGAAACCGGCTTCCGTTTCAATGATGCGGTGCTGCGCCACCTGACGGTGAAGAAGGACAAGGCCGAGACCAATCCTTCGATCATGATGAAGGCGGTTGAGCGCGAAGAGGCCCGCAAGGAACGCCAGGAGGCCACGGCCTGACGCCTGCTGTGGCCAGCGCACCGGCAGCACCACCTGGCATCAACAGGTTGGTCTTGTCGGCCACGCTGGTCGAGCGAGTAGCCCTGAGATACACCCCCGCCGGATTGCCGGCCCTGGACTTGAGCTTGCAGCACGAGTCCCAGGTCAGCGAAGACGGCCAGCCTCGCAAGGTCTCGATGGAGATCAAGGCGGTGGCGATCGGGGCAATCACCAGGACGCTGTTGGCTCTGGATCTGGGCACGGCCAGCTTATATGCCGGCTTCCTGTCCAGTTCACGCAACAAGCGTGGTTTGCTGTTCCATATCACCTCGGTCGAGCCCCTCTCTGCATGACGGCCGACCGCAGGACCATCCGGATACACCGATTTCGTTAGGAGTTTCAAATGCCCCCACCACGTGGTAAAGGTCGCTTCTCTAAAGACAAGCGTCCCAAGCGCAACAACCAAGCGCTGCTCTTCCGCCGCAAGCGTTTCTGCCGCTTCACCGTCGCCAAGGTCGAGGAAATCGACTACAAGGAAATCGACGTGCTGCGCGATTTCGTTGGCGAGAACGGCAAGATCACGCCCGCTCGCCTGACCGGCACGCGCGCCTACTACCAGCGTCAGCTGACCACCGCGATCAAGCGTGCCCGCTTCCTCGCGCTGCTGCCGTACTCCGACCAGCACAAGGTCTGAGGATCAAACCATGCAAATCATTCTTCTCGACAAGGTCGGCAAGCTCGGTGGCCTGGGTGACGTCGTCAACGTCAAGCAAGGCTACGCCCGCAATTACCTGATCCCGCAGAAGCTGGCGCGCCGCGCCACCGAAGCCGCGATAAAGGAATTCGAAGGCCGTCGTGCCGAACTGGAAAAGACCGCTCAAATCAAGTTGGCTGCCGCTCAAGCCCTGGGCGAACAGCTCAGCGGCAAGACTGTGCGCATCGCGCAGAAGGCCGGCGTTGACGGCCGCCTGTTCGGTTCGGTGACCAACGCCGATGTCGCCGAAGCGCTGACCAAGGCCGGCATGGCCATTCAGAAGTCCCAGGTGCGCATGCCCACGGGACCGCTGAAGACCGTTGGCGAGCACGCCGTTTCGGTGTCCCCGCACTCGGACGTGGTCATTGAAGTGACCGTGCACGTGGTGCCGCAGGTCGACTGATCGACAGCGTTTTGCGCTGCAAGAAGGCCGGCACCCGCCGGCCTTTTTCATTTCCGTCTGCACTGCTTGTACAGAGCTGCACACCGCGTTTCCACAGGCTTGTCCACAAGCGAATTTGGCCTTCTGTCCTACGATAGAGAGCAACATGAGCAGCACCCTTTTGAACCTCCGCGACGGCGCCGTGCCGCGCGATGACGAAGTCGCCCGCCTGCGCGTGCCGCCCCATTCGGTGGAAGCCGAACAGAGCGTGCTGGGCGGTCTGTTGCTGGACAACATGGCCTGGGACCGCGCTGGCGATCTGCTGACCGACAGCGACTTCTACCGCTACGAACACCGCCTGATCTACGCGGCCATTGGTGCCTTGATTGCGGGCAGCAAGCCGGCCGATGTCATCACAGTTTTCGAGCAGCTTCAAGGTTTGGGTAAGGCGCAAGACTGTGGCGGCCTGGCCTACCTGAATGCCTTGGCGCAGAGCGTGCCCAGCGCGGCCAATATGCGCCGCTACGCCGAGATCGTGCGCGAGCGGTCCATCCTGCGCAAACTCATTGCCGCCAGCGACGAGATCGCCACGAATGCCTTCAACCCGCAGGGCCGCGCGGTGTCTTCGGTTCTGGACGAAGCCGAAAGCAAGATCTTCCAGATCGGCGAGGAAGGCTCGCGCCAGAAGCAGGGCTTCCAGAGCATCGACAAACTGGTCGTCAGCTTGATCGACCGCGTGCAGGAACTGCACGATAACGGCGCCGAGGAAGTCACCGGCGTGCGCACCGGTTTCTACGACCTCGACCGCATGACGGCCGGCCTGCAGAAGGGAGACCTCATCGTGCTGGCGGCGCGGCCGTCGATGGGCAAGACTGCGTTCGCGCTGAACATTGCCGAACACGTCGCCGTGCAGGAAGGCCTGCCGGTGCTGGTGTTCTCGATGGAAATGGGCGCCTCGCAACTGGCCTTGCGCCTGGTCGGTTCGCTGGGCCGCATCAACCAGCAAAACCTGCGCACCGGGCGGCTGGACAGCGGTGAATGGGAACGCCTGACCGACTCGGTGGAAAAGCTCAGCCAGGTGCAACTGCACATCGACGAAACCGCCGGCCTGACGAGTTCGGAATTGCGCGCCCGCGCGCGGCGCATGGCGCGGCAATTCGGCACGCTGGGTCTGATCGTCATCGACTACCTGCAACTGATGAACGGCTCGGGCGGCCACGAGGAAAATCGCGCCACCGTGCTGGGCGAAATCTCGCGCGGGCTGAAGGCGCTGGCGAAGGAACTGCAGTGCCCGGTGATTGCGCTGTCGCAGCTAAACCGCAGCGTGGAATCGCGTCAGGACAAGCGGCCCATGATGAGCGACCTGCGCGAATCGGGTGCCATCGAGCAGGACGCGGACATCATCATGTTCATCTACCGCGACGACTACTACGACAAGAACAGCAAGAAGCCGGGCCAGGCGGAAATCATCATCGCCAAGCAGCGCAATGGCCCGGTCGGCGAGGTCAATCTGACCTTCCTCAAGCCGCTAACCCGCTTCGACAACCTCGCACCGGGTAGCGGCAGCGACGAATACTGAGTCTGGCCGTGGGAGTCTGGAAGGACTTCCTCGCCTCACGAAGGATTGAAGGCGATTTCACGCCTTCAAGCATGAAGCTTGCGGTGTGGATCAATGCTGTATAAATTTACAGTATGCACACCGACCCCACTCCTGCCGCCACCCTGATGTTCATGCCGCCAGCCGCCCTGAAAGGGCGCGGCACGGCCTGGGCCATCGAGCACCGCTTTACCGAGCGTTCGCATCAGGCTTTCGATGACGGCTGGGGCAGCCTGCAGCAGGCGGCTGAACAGGAATCGGCGGCTCCGGCAACGCAAATCATCGAAGAAAACGTGCGCAGCATCTTGTCGGGCAACGATTCGCCCGATATCGGCTTCGACCTGTCGATCAACCCCTACCGAGGCTGCGAACACGGCTGCACCTACTGCTACGCACGGCCCACGCACAGCTACTTGAACCTGTCGCCGGGCCTCGACTTCGAGACCCGCATCATCGCGAAGGTCAACGCCGCCGAACGCTTGCGTGAGGCGCTGTCTGCGCGGAGTTACACGCCGGGGCATCTGAACATCGGTTCGGTGACCGACGCCTACCAGCCGGCGGAACGGCGGCTGCGCATCACGCGCTCGGTGATCGAAGTGCTGGCCGAAACCAGGCACCCGTTTTCCATCATCACCAAGTCCAGCCTGATCGAACGGGACATCGACCTGATCGCGCCGATGGCGCAAGCCGGCCTGGCCGCAGCCTACGTCTCGCTCACCACGCTGGACCCGGCCTTGGCTCGGTCGATGGAGCCGCGCGCAGCAGCGCCGCACCGTCGGCTGCGCACCATCGAAACGCTGGCCCGTGCGGGCATCCCGGTGGGCGTGAGCGTGTCGCCGACGATCCCGTTTCTCAATGAGCCTGAGCTGGAACGCATCCTGGAAGCGGCGCGCAACGCCGGGGCCACGCGGGCCTTCAGCATCGTGCTGCGCCTGCCCTGGGAAGTGAATGCGCTGTTTCAGCAATGGCTGGAGCAGCAGGTGCCCGACCGCGCGGCCCGCATCATGGCCCGCGTGCGCGAGATGCGAGGCGTCAAGGACAACGACGCCCGTTTCGGCAGCCGCATGACGGGGCAGGGCGTTTGGGCCGAACTGCTGCGCCAGCGCGTCAACAAAGCCACACAGCGCCTGGGATACGGGCGCGGACGCCTCGACCTTGACCTGACGCAGTTCAGGCCGCCAGCGCAAATGGCGGGGCAGGGCCAACTCTTCTGACCCGCCGCCCACGCCCACCAACAGTCAGTGCCGCTGAAGGACGCCTGGCACCTACTTGAACAGGTCCTTGACCCGGTCACTCCAGCTCTTGCTGGTCGGCGAATGCCGGTCGCCCGATTTGCGGATCGACTCGTCCAGTTCCTTCAACAGCTTGCGCTGGTGCTCGGTCAACTTGACCGGCGTCTCGACCGAAACGTGGCAATACAAATCGCCCGGGTAGCTGGAGCGCAGGCCCTTGATGCCTTTGCCACGCAGGCGGAAAGTCTTGCCATGCTGAGTGCCTTCGGGCAGTTCGATTTCGGCCCGGCTGCCCAGAGTGGGCACGTCGATGCTGCCACCCAGCGCGGCGGTGGTCAGGCCCACCGGTACGGTGCAGTGCAGGTCGTCGCCGTCACGCTCGAAGATTTCGTGCTGCTTGACGCGGATCTCGATGTAGAGGTCGCCGGCCGGGCCGCCATTGGTGCCCGGCTCGCCGTTGCCGGCGCTGCGGATGCGCATACCTTCGTTGATGCCGGCAGGTATCTTCACCTCCAGCGTCTTCTGCTTCTTGATCTTGCCCGCGCCGTTGCAGGCCGTGCAGGGCTCGGGGATGATCTTGCCGCTGCCGTGACAGTGCGGGCAGGCTTGCTGGATGCTGAAGAAGCCCTGGCGCATGTGCACGGTGCCGGCGCCATTGCAGGTGGTGCAGGTCTTGGCGCTGGTGCCCGGCTTGGCGCCGCTGCCTTTGCAGGCCTCGCAGTTTTCCCAACTGGGCACGCGGATCTGCGTTTCCTTGCCGTTGGCCGCCTCTTCGAGGGTGATCTCCATCGAGTAGCTGAGGTCGCTGCCGCGGTAAACCTGCTGGCCGCCGCCGCCGCGCCGGCCGCCGCCGGCACCGCCGAAGATGTCACCGAAGATGCCGTCGAAGGCTTCGGCGAAACCGCCGAAGCCTTCACCGCCGCCGCGCCCGCCGGCCATGTTCGGGTCCACGCCGGCGTGGCCGTGCTGGTCGTAGGCGGCCCGCTTTTGCGGGTCGGACAGCATCTCGTAGGCCTCTTTGGCCTCTTTGAATTTCTCTTCCGACTTCTTCGCGTCGTCACCCTGGTTGCGGTCAGGGTGGTGCTTCATTGCCAGTTTGCGATAGGCCTTTTTGATGTCTTCGTCGGTTGCGTTTTTCGGCACGCCGAGGATGTCGTAAAAGTCGCGCTTGGTCGCCATGGAAACTCTCTGCTGCCAGATAACAGAACCGCCGCGCTGAGGGTCAGGCGTGGCCTGGACACTCGAACGCGGCGCAGATGGACTTCAGACGGGGCCGCCTGAAGACCGTGGGACTCAGCCCTTCTTGACTTCCTTGAAGTCGGCGTCAACGACGTTGTCGTCGTCAACCTTGGCCTTGGGGGCCTCGCCGCCGCCGGCCGGGCCTGCCGAACCCGCCGGACCGGCTGCCGCGCCGGCTGCAGCTTGCGCCGCCTGGGTGTCGGCGTAGATCTTCTCGCCCAGTTTCTGGCTGGCGGTTGTCAGCGCTTCGGTCTTGGCTTCGATGTCGGCCTTGTCGTCGCCTTTCAAGGCTTCTTCAACGGCTTTCAACGCGGCTTCGATCTGTTCCTTCTCGGCTGCATCGAGCTTGTCACCGTGCTCGGTAACGCTCTTCTTCACCGAGTGCATCGTGCTGTCGGCTTGGTTGCGCGCCTGAACCAGTTCCAACTTTTTGGCGTCGTCGGCAGCGTTGACTTCGGCGTCCTTCACCATCTTTTCGATCTCGGCTTCACTCAAGCCCGAATTCGCCTTGATGGTGATCTTGTTTTCCTTGCCCGTGCCCTTGTCCTTGGCGCTGACGTGCAGGATGCCGTTGGCGTCGATGTCGAAGGCGACCTCGATCTGCGGCAGGCCGCGCGGCGACGGCGGGATGCCTTCCAGGTTGAATTCGCCCAGGCTCTTGTTGCCCGTGGCCAGCTCACGCTCACCTTGGTAGACCTTGATGGTCACGGCCGGCTGGTTGTCGTCGGCGGTGGAGAAGGTCTGCGCGAACTTGGTCGGGATCGTCGTGTTCTTCTTGATCATCTTGGTCATCACGCCGCCCAGCGTTTCGATTCCCAGCGACAGCGGCGTCACGTCCAGCAGCAGCACGTCCTTGCGCTCGCCGCCCAGCACCTGGCCCTGGATGGCGGCACCGACGGCCACGGCCTCGTCGGGGTTCACGTCCTTGCGCGGCTCTTTGCCGAAGAACTCCTTGACCATCTCCTGGACCTTGGGCATGCGGCTCATGCCGCCGACCAGGATCACGTCATGGTTGTCGTTGACCGACACGCCGGCGTCCTTGTTGGCGGTGCGGCTGGGCGCGATGGTGCGCTCGATCAGTTCGTCGACCAGGCTTTCCAGCTTGGCGCGCGTCAGCTTGATGTTCAAGTGCTTGGGACCCGAGGCATCGGCCGTGATGTAGGGCAGGTTGATGTCGGTCTGCGTCGAATTCGACAGCTCGATCTTGGCCTTCTCGGCGGCTTCCTTCAGGCGCTGCAGGGCCAGCACGTCCTTGGTCAAATCGACGCCTTGTTCCTTCTTGAACTCGGTGACGATGAAATCGATGATCCGTTGATCGAAATCCTCACCGCCAAGGAACGTGTCGCCGTTGGTCGACAGCACTTCGAACTGCTTCTCGCCTTCGACGTCGGCGATCTCGATGATGCTGATGTCAAACGTGCCGCCGCCCAGGTCGAAGACGGCGATCTTGCGGTCGCCCTTGCCGTGCTTGTCCAGGCCGAAAGCCAGAGCTGCGGCGGTGGGTTCGTTGATGATGCGCTTGACGTCCAGGCCGGCAATGCGACCAGCGTCCTTCGTGGCTTGGCGCTGGCTGTCGTTGAAGTAGGCCGGCACCGTGATGACGGCTTCGGTGACTTCTTCACCAAGGTAGTCCTCGGCGGTCTTCTTCATCTTGCGCAGCACTTCGGCGCTGATCTGCGGCGGCGCGAACTTCTTCCCGCGCACTTCCACCCAAGCGTCACCGTTGTCGGCGGCCGTGATCTTGAAGGGCATCAGCGCAATGTCCTTCTGCACTTCCTTCTCAGCGAACTTGCGGCCAATCAGGCGCTTCACGGCGTATAGCGTGTTGCGCGGGTTGGTCACCGACTGGCGCTTGGCCGAGGCGCCGACGAGGATCTCGCCGTCTTCCTGGTACGCAATGATCGACGGCGTGGTGCGGGCACCTTCGCTGTTCTCGATCACCTTGGTGGTGTTGCCTTCCATGATGGCCACGCACGAATTGGTCGTGCCGAGGTCGATACCGATGATCTTGCCCATGTTCTGATGCTCCTGTGGAGTGTTTGCGGTTGACTTGAACGTGTGGATCAGCGGCCGGCTTTCAAGGTGGCGGGCCGCGATTCAGGTGGCGCGTTTGCCTAAGAACTTACTTGGGCGCCGACACCGTAACCAGCGCAGGACGCAGCACGCGCTCGGCGATGAGGTAGCCCTTTTGCAGCACCGCCACCACGGTGCCGGCTTCCTGCTCGGCAGGCACCACGCTGATGGCCTGGTGCTGGTGCGGGTCAAACTTGGTGCCGGCGGGTGGTGCAATCGCCATCACCTTGTTGCGCTCCAGCGCCTGCGTCAACTGGCGCAGCGTGGCGTGCACACCTTCCAGCAATTGCTCAGGCGTGGCGTTCGGAAGCAGGATCGCCGCTTCCAGGCTGTCACGCACCGGCAGCAGGCTTTCGGCGAAAGATTCGACCGCGAACTTGCGCGCCTTCGCCATCTCTTCGTCGGCGCGACGACGGGTGTTTTCGGCCTCGGCCTTGGCACGCAGGAAGGCATCTGAAGCCTCGGTCAACTTGGTTTGCAAGTCAGCGATTTGCTGCTCGGGCGTCGGGCTGGCGGCGGCCGGCGCAGCGTCAGAAGCAGCAGATTGCGGCGGGGTATCGGAGTGGTTGGGAGTCGCGTTCATGGTCGGTAAGAAGTCGGCTGTGGATGATGTCGGGACGCTGTCCGCATTTTCAAGAGGGTCTATCTGCGTGGCCCGCGCGCGGCTCACGCGCAGCCCAGGCGCTGTTCAAGCGCGGTTCAGCCAGCCTCTGCCGCGACCTGTCGGTCAATCGCCCGGCAGGTCGTCGGCGCTGGCACTCCAGCGTTGCCAATCGGCCAGCACGCGGCGGTTGCGTTTGGTCGGACGGCCCTGTTCGATGGCCATCGCCGGCTCGGCGCCGACGCGCCGGGCTTCGGCCGCTTTCAGCCGTGCGGCGGTGCTCTCGGCGGTCTCGGTGTACAGCGCCTGGGCGGCCGGCGCCGGCCCGCGCGCGTTGCTCAAGCCCAGCACCTGCACGGTGCGCTGCACGGTGCCTTGCCGCAGGTGGACGAGGTCGCCCACCTTGGGTTCGCGCGAGGCCTTGGCCACCTGGCCGTTGACGCTGACCCGGCCACGGCCGATTTCCTCAGATGCCAGCGCGCGGGTCTTGAAGAAGCGGGCGGCCCACAGCCATTTGTCCAGGCGAACGCGGATGTCGTCGGTCATGGCTCGTCGGTCATGCTTTTCGGCAACCGCATTGGGCGGCCGGTTGTGCCTTCAGGCGGCCGCGCCCATAGCCAGGGCCGACACGCGTTGCTGCGCCAGCAAGGCCTCGTCGGGCGCGGTCTGCGTCGGCCAGCCTTGCAGATGCTGCACGGCCAGCGCGGCCAGGGCCGTTGTCCAGGCCGGCATGTCGTTCAGGCAGGGCACGTACTGGAAGGTGGTTCCGCCGCACTCCAGGAAGGCGTCACGGGCCTCCTGGGCGATCTCTTCCAGCGTTTCCAGGCAGTCGGCGACAAAGCCCGGGCACATCACGTCCACCGATTTCACGCCCTGCTCGGCCAGCGTCCGCAGCGTGGGTTCGGTGTAAGGCTCCAGCCACTTGGCTTTGCCGAAACGGCTCTGGAAAGTGACCAGCACCTCGTCGCGCTGCAGGCCCAGCTTCTCGGCCATCAGGCGCGCCGTCTTGTGGCAGTGGCAGTGGTACGGGTCGCCCAGGTGCAGCGAACGCTCGGGCACACCGTGGAAGCTGAGCACCAGCTTTTCACTGCGGCCATGGGCCTGCCAGTGCTGCTGCAGGCGTTTCGACAGAGCGTCGATGTAGCCCGGGTCGTCGTGGTATTCGCCGATGAAGCGGAACTCTGGCATGCGCCGTGATTGCTGCGCCCACTGCATCACTTTGTCGTTGACGCTGGCCGTGGTGGCCGCCGCGAACTGTGGGTAGAGGGGCAGCACCAGCACGCGGGTGGCACCTTCGGCGCGCAGCGTGTCCAACACGGCCGGCAGGCCCGGGTTGCCGTAACGCATGGCGTGGCGGACCAGCACGTGGTGCCCGGCTTCGGCCAGGGCCTGTGCGACCCCAGCGGTCTGGCGTTGCGTCCACACCGCCAGCGGCGAGCCGCCGTCCATCCACACCGAAGCGTACTTGGCCGCCGACTTGGCCGGGCGGGTGCGCAGGATGATCCCGTGCAGGATGGGCCACCACACCAGGCGCGGAATTTCCACCACGCGCGGGTCGCTCAGGAATTCGGCCAGGTAGCGGCGCAGCGCGGGCGCGGTGGGCTCGTCGGGTGTGCCCAGGTTGACCAGCAGCACGGCAGTGCGTGGCGGCTGGTCGTGGCGGTATGCGGGTTCAGTGTTGAAGGTCATGGGCTTGGGTTGCGACTGGCGCTGCGCAACGCCAGTTCATTCAGAACCACCGACAGGTCGACAGGCTTGGTCCAGCAACCGTCAAAGCCCGCGTCGCGCGCCGGGCCGGCCACGCGCTGCGCCTCGTCGGCGGTGCACAGGAAGGCGGGCAGGGTGGGTGCCGAAAGGCTGGCGCGCAGGGCGGGCAGCAGTTCATAGCCGGTGGTGTCGGGCAGGTGCAGGTCGATGACCAGCAACTCAGGTGTCCAGGTGCGGACCAATTCCAGCGCCTCGGCGCCGGTCAGTGCCGTTTCCACTTCCACGCCCGGTGCGAAGCGGCAGGTCTCCACAAACAGCAGCGTGTTGACACGGTCGTCATCGACGTACAGCACGCGCATGGTCAGCGCAGCGGTAGCAGAGGTTGTGGTTGGGTATCCGCGAAACGCAGCACATCGAAGCTGACGCAGGCCGATGCCGGGTCGCTGGGCGAGCCGCCCAGGCCGATGCTGCCGCTGCCGTGCAGGGTGCAGCTACCGCGCCGCAGGCTGACGATCTCGCCGTCGTTGAAGCGCACGTAGGTGCCGTTGTAGCTGAGGTCGGCGAGCTGGAAACTGCCGCTGTGCCAGTCGACGCGGGCATGCGAGCGGGACACCCGCGAGTCGTCGACACAGAAGGCGGCTTGCGGGCTGCGGCCCAGCACCACCGGCATCTGCGCGCTGGCAAAAACCAGGTGCTGGCCACCCCACATGAGGCGCAGGCCGTCGGGTTCCTGCATGACCCCCACCTCGCCGAATTGTGTGACGGCCATCTCGCTGTTGGCGCCCCGGCGGCCGCCCATCACATGCACCTGCACGGGTTCGGCGCGACCCCGCAACACCAGCTTGTCCAGGCTGCGAAAGCGCGAGCGCATGTCCAGCGTCAAGCCTTGCAGCACGTCCACAGTGACCAGGGTTTCGTTGTCGCCGGCGTGGTCGAGCAAACGCGCCGCCACGTTCACGGCGTCACCGAAACAATCGCCGGCCATCTCGACCACTTCACCGCGTGCGAGGCCCACTTGCAGCCGCAGCCCGCGCAGGCCTGAAGACGCGCCGCGCTCGTTGCCGCGCGTCACCATGCCGTCAAGCAGGTCGTGCATCTGCATCGAGGCCTGCACAGCCGGCATGGGCGCATCGAAGACAGCCATCAAACCGTCGCCAAGGGTTTTGACGACATGCCCGCTGTTGCCGTTGACCGGGTCCGCCAGCGCGTTGACGCAATGCGTCACCACCGAGGTGGCTTCGGCGTTGCCCAAGGTCTCATAAAGCGCCGTGCTGCCGCGCAAATCGGCGAACAACACGGTGCGGTCTGAGATGCGGGTCATGGCGCCGGAAGTGTAGTGGCCGCCTCGGGGTAAGCCCGAACGAAGCTGGCGATTACAGGTTGTCCAGGTAAGTGCGCAACTTGTCCGAACGGCTGGGGTGCTTGAGCTTGCGGATGGCCTTGGCTTCGATCTGGCGGATGCGCTCGCGGGTCACGTCGAACTGCTTGCCGACTTCTTCCAGCGTGTGGTCGGTGCTCATCTCGATGCCAAAGCGCATGCGCAGCACTTTGGCTTCACGTGGCGTCAGGCTATCGAGGATGTCCTTCACCACATCGCGCAGACCGGCCTGCATGGCGGCGTCCACCGGGGCCACGTTGTTGGTGTCTTCGATGAAGTCGCCCAGGTGCGAATCGTCGTCGTCACCGATCGGCGTTTCCATCGAGATCGGCTCTTTGGCGATCTTCATGATCTTGCGGATCTTGTCTTCCGGAATCTCCATCTTCTCGGCCAGCGTCGGGGCGTCGGGCTCGAAGCCGAATTCCTGAAGATGCTGTCGCGAGATGCGGTTCATCTTGTTGATCGTCTCGATCATGTGCACCGGGATGCGGATGGTGCGCGCCTGGTCGGCGATGGACCGCGTGATGGCCTGGCGGATCCACCACGTTGCGTAGGTGCTGAACTTGTAGCCGCGGCGGTATTCGAACTTGTCCACGGCCTTCATCAAGCCGATGTTGCCTTCCTGGATCAGGTCCAGGAACTGCAAGCCGCGGTTGGTGTACTTCTTGGCGATGGAGATGACCAGGCGCAGGTTGGCCTCGATCATTTCCTTCTTCGCGTCGCGCGAAGCCTTTTCGCCCTCGTTCATCTTCTTGTTGATGGTCTTGAGGTCTTCCAGCGGCACGACGGCGCGGGCCTGCAGGTCGAACAGCTTTTGCTGCAGTTCCTGAACGGCCGGCAAATTGCGCGACAGGATGTGGCTGTAGGACTTGCCTGCAGCGATTTCCTTCTCGGCCCACTTCTGGTTCATCACATTGGGCGGGAAGGTCTTGATGAAGTGGTCTTGCGGCATGCCGCATTTGTCCACCGCAATCTTGCGGATCTCGCGCTCGTAACGGCGCACGTCGTCGACCTGGCTGCGCAGGATGTGGCACAGCTTTTCAATGGTCTTGACCGTGAAGCGGATGGTCATCAGGTCTTCGCTGATGGCCAACTGCGCCTTGTTGTAAGGCGCCGACTTGTACCCGTCCTTCTCGTAGGCCTTGCGCATCTTGTCGAAGTGCAGGCGCAGGTTGGCGAACTTCTCCAGCGCCTGCTTCTTCAGCTCTTCGAGCTTCTTGGTCAGCGCCTTGCTGCCGCCGTTGCCGTCGTCGTCGTCTTCTTCGTCGAACTCGTCGAAGTCTTCCTCGGCCACGTAGTCGTCGGCCTCGTCTTCGGCGACAAAGCCATCGACCGCCTCGCTGATTTGCATCTCGCCCTTGCCGATGCGGTCGGCCATCGAGAGGATTTCAGCGATGGTCGTCGGGCTGGCGCTGATCGCCAACATCATCGCTTGCAGGCCGCCTTCGATGCGCTTGGCGATTTCGATTTCGCCCTCGCGTGTCAGCAATTCGACGGTGCCCATTTCGCGCATGTACATGCGCACCGGGTCGGTCGTGCGGCCGAATTCGCTGTCTACCGTGGACAGCGCGGCTTCAGCGGCTTCTTCGGCCTCTTCTTCCGTTGCGGTGGTGGCGCCACCACCAGCGACCAGCCGCGTGGCAGCGTCGGGCGCTTGCTCGTACACAGCGATGCCCATGTCGTTGAGCATGCTGATGATGGCTTCGAGGATTTCCTCGTTGATCAGCTTCTCGGGCAGGTGGTCGTTGATTTCCTGGTGCGTCAGGAAGCCGCGCGTCTTGCCCATCTTGATGAGCGTCTTCAGC
>JBBQAI010000027.1:0-41460 GCA_038316205.1 Burkholderiales bacterium | reverse complement strand
GCGACTACGACTTGACGCAGGTCAAGCGAGGGCCGGCCGCAGCGCGGCGGGGCAGGTCTTGAAGATGGGGTTCTCCGCGCGTCGGCTGGCGAGCCATCAGCCAGCCAGCACAACACCCTCGCTGTCCACGACGCGTACGGCAACTGGAATCGACGCGCGCACGCTTTGCGTCACGACGCAGAAATCCTCGAGCTGCGCGAGTGCCCGATCGAGTTGCTTCAACGAGCCGGCCGGGACTTCGAGCCGCATCTCCACCAGGTTATTGCCGACGCGCAACCGCCCCTGCTCGTTGCGCACGAGCTGGGCGCTGGCCGTTGTGCGCAGCGCCATCAGCTCGTTCTTGAATTTTCTCAGTGAAAAAAGCAAACTCGACGACAGGCAGTTGGCTACCGCCGAGATCAGCAGCTTTTCCGCGTCCGGGCCGGCACCCTGACCCAGCGGTGCCGGGGAATCGGTCACGAGCCTGGGCACGCCGGGCAGGGCGAAATCGACCTCGAACCGGTAGCCCGATTGCAGGACGAGTTCGATGGTGCTGGTGTCTTCTGTCATGTCCTTGTCCTCATGCCCTCAGCCGCACTGACCGACGTCGCCGCAAGCCGTGCAGAACTCGCAGCCGTCCTTATGAATCACGGTGGCGTTGCCGCATTCGGCGCAGACCTTCCCGGCCATGACCGTGTCGCGTGGATCGTCGCCATTCGACGAAGCGAGCACGCCCATGTCACGCACCGGGTACCCGTCTTCGTCGAGCACACCGAGCATCGCGTAGCGATGGATGATGAGCCGTGCCATGTAGGCCACGGTTGACGGCCAGGTCTGCTGCCGGCGCTCGCCATCGGCCAACCCGGGCACGAAGGCCATGAAGTGACCGAGCGGCTCGGCGTAGTTCAACAACTTGCGCAGCTTCATGCCGATCCAGGCCGGGTCGATCACGCGCATGTCCAGCGACAACAGCCTTGCCAAGCCATCCAGCGCGCGCGGATAGTTGCCTGAAAAGCCCACCGCGCAGGGCCGTGTCTCGACCGTGCGATCGGCGCCGCCGCCGTGGACGGGCAGGGTCACTTCCTTCAGCGTTAGTGTGAACTGTTCCCGCGTGGCCGGGTTGTCGATGTCCACCGCCCAGGCCAGCGTGCCCGACGGGCCGGTGTGCGGCTCGGTGATGCTGAACATGGCGTCCATCACTGGCGTGGGGCCGCTGTATCCCACTCCAGGTAAAGCCTTGAGTTGCTCGCAGCGCCAGCGGATCACGGCCGCCGTCGCTGCCACCACGCCGGGGAACAGGCGCCGCTCGCCGTGCGGCGGGAACGGCATCTCGAAAGCGCGTTCCTCGGCCACCGTGGCCAGGGCATCGAGCTTGAGCTGCAGCCAGGCCGGATCGTTGGCCCGCAAGTCCATCGACAAGGTCTTGGCCAGCGCGCCCAGGCCGCGCGGTTGTTCGGCGCCATTGACCCAGACCTCGAACGGTCGAGCCGGCCCTCCATCGGCAGCTGCCAATTCACCGACGAAGAGCGCGAAGTCACCGAAGGGGTGATGCACCATGAAGATCCAGGCCGGGTTGCCCGAAGGCAGCTCCGGCCGCCCAGGCCAGCGCAGCGACGACAGCACTGGTGCGGGCAGACGGTCGAGCGCCAGGCGGCGGTTGGCACCATCCACGCGCAGCGGCATGACAGGGTCGCCGGCGGCCGGCGCTGAAACACTCAGCACCGAGCCCAGCACGCTGTTGGGCCGGTAGGTGGCCAGGCCCTTTAGGCCGGATCGCCAGGCGTCGAGGTACAGGTCCTGGAACTGCGTGTACGGGTAGTCCGCCGGCACGTTGACGGTCTTCGAGATCGCGGTGTCGATGCAGGGCGCCACGGCGGCCACCATCGCTTCGTGGGTCTGTGCACTCATTTCCAGGGCCGTGACGAAGGCCGGCGTCAGCGCTGCGGTCTCGCCTTTGAGGTGGCGGTACAGGCGCCATGCGTGGTCTTCGACTTCATAGGCCCTGGTGCTGCCGTCGGGCATGCGCTTCTTGCGCGTGTAAGTCCAGCTGAAGGCGGGTTCGATGCCGTTGCTGGCGTTGTCGGCAAAGGCCAGGCTGATGGTGCCGGTGGGTGCGATCGACAGCAGGTGTGAATTGCGCAGGCCGTGGGCGCGAATGCGATCCCGCAGCGGCTGTGGCAGCCGCGACGCGAAGGTGGTGCCGGTGAGGTACAGGTCAGCGTTGAAGAGCGGGAACGCGCCACGCTCGCGGGCCAGCTCGACGGAAGCCTCATAGGCCGCATCGCGCATCTCTTCGGCGATGCGTCGCGCCAACGCGCGCGCAGGTTCGGTGTCGTAGCGCAGGTTGAGCATCACCAGCGCGTCACCCAAACCGGTGAAGCCAAGGCCGATACGGCGCTTGCTGCGCGCTTCTTCCTGCTGTTGCGGCAGCGGCCAGACCGTCACGTCGAGCACGTTGTCGAGCATGCGCGTCGCCACGCGTGCCACGTCCGCGAAGGCACCGGCGTCGAAATGCGCGGTGTCCTCGAAGGGCTCGCGAACGAAGCGCGTCAGGTCGATCGAACCGAGGCAACAACAACCGTAGGGCGGCAGCGGCTGCTCGGCACAGGGGTTGGTGGCGGCGATGTTCTCGCAGTAGGAGAGGTTGTTGTCGCGATTGATGTGGTCGAGGAACAGCACACCCGGCTCGGCATGGTCGTAGGTGGACCGCATGATCTGGTCCCACAGCTCACGCGCCGGCTGGTGGCTGTAGACCCACAGGCCACCGTCGACCTGACTGTCTTGGTAGGCGCCTGTTTCTTTTTGGGCGATGCCCGGTTCCGCACGGTGAACGAGCTTGACCTCGATGCCGTCCTGAACTGCCTGCATGAACGCATCCGTCACGCCGACCGACAGGTTGAAGTTCTTCAGGTCACCACTGTCCTTGGCGCGGATGAACTCCTGGATGTCCGGGTGGTCGCAACGCAGCACGCCCATCTGGGCACCGCGGCGTGCGCCCGCCGATTCGACGGTCTCGCACGAGCGGTCGAAGACGCGCATGTAGCTTACCGGCCCCGAGGCGCTGCTCTGCGTGCTGCCGACCCAGGCGCCGCGCGGCCGGATGCGCGAGAAGTCGTAACCCACGCCGCCGCCGCGCCGCATCGTCTCGGCCGCTTCGGTGAGCGCGGTGTAGATGCCGGGGTGCCCGTCCTCAACCTGCGAGATCGAGTCGCCCACGGGCTGCACGAAGCAGTTGATCAGCGTCGCCGACAGTCCGGTGCCCGCCGCCGACTGGATCCGGCCGGCGGGTATGAAGCCCGCGTGCAGCGCCTGGGCAAAACGCAACTCCCAGTGCGCTCGCTGGTCCGGGTGTTCGGGCTGCGCCAGCGCGCGCGCGACGCGCCGGTTCACGGCGTCGATCGATGTCTCTTGCCCCTTGGCGTACTTCTCCAGCAGGACCTCGGTGCTGATGTCCTGCGCAGGCAGGTTGTGCAGTGTCGGCGGGACGGGTTGTTCGGTGGCTTGCATAGCAGGGATGATGAAATGTTTCGGTTCAGGTGAACGCGGGCACTTCGTTGCGCGTCATCAGCCGCGTCATGAGTTCCCGCACGCTGCGGATGTCCTGACCGAAAGGCAACTCACCGACGCCGCGAAAAAACAGGCCTTTCTTGACGTCGCCACGCAGCGCTGAAGCCAGCTGTTTGTCGATGCAGAACTGACCCCAAGCGGCCAGGCCATCGCGCAATCCGCACTGCGCCAGACAGTCGAAAGCGAGCATGCAGCGCGGCTTCACGTGGGCCACGCTCTTCAGCCTGGCCTCGGCCGCAAGGTAGTTCTGCAGCCAGGGTGTCAACACGGCGCGCGCGGGCAAGCCGGCCACACTGGTGAACTCGACCATGTCTGCGTCGCGGGCCTGGGCGAGCACACGCTTGAACTCGGCGTGGGCGTCGCACTCCAGCGTCACGGCGAATGGCGTTCCGAGTTGCACCGCAGCCGCGCCCATGGCCTGCAAGCGGGCGATGTCGTCGAAGCTGCGGATGCCCCCTGCTGCAATCAGTGGCACCTGATCTTCAAGGCCGGCTGCGCGCAGGAATTCGAGAGCCTGCGGGATCGCGGTCTCGAACTCGAAGCGCGGGTCGTTCAGGTCGGCGACCTTCGCCGCGCCCAGGTGGCCACCGGCCAGGCGCGGGTGCTCGATGACGATCGCATCAGGCACGCGCTTCTTGCGCTCCCATTTGCGCACCACCAGTTGCACACCGCGGGCGTCCGACAAGATCGGGATCAGCAGGGCTGCCGGGTGGTCCTGGGCCAGGTCCGGCAGGTCCAGTGGCAACCCGGCACCGACGACCACTGCGTCGATACCGCATTCGAGCGCCCGCGTCACCGACGGGCCGTACTCGCTGACGGCGCGCATGACGTTGATCGCCAGCAGCCCACGCCCTGCAGACAAGACCCGAGCAGCGTGGATCTCACGCGCCAGTGCTTCGAGGTTGGCTTCGTTGATGGCCAGCTTGGCAGCCGCGGTCGCGGCGGCCCCGGGAGCCAGCCCCCGGGTGCGCTCCATCAGGTCGGGATGGTGTCGCCGCAAGTCGACCGACGAGATCGTCCCCACCGCACCCAGGGCGGCGACGCTGCCCGCAAGCCGATGTGCCGACACGCCGACGCCCATGCCACCCTGCACGATCGGCAGCAGCGTCTTGCCGCCCAGGCGGAGTGGCACGAGGCCGCTGGCCGGGAGCAAATCCAGCAGGTCGAACAGTTGGCCAGCTCCGTCGGTCATCGCCAGACCTCCTGAATCCGCAAAGAAACCGGCATCTTGATCAAAGAGTCACGCTCCATGCATCTATCCTAGGTCGGATGTGCAGCCTGCGATTGATTCAGGTCAAACGCCGGGCTCGTCGACCGCAGGCTCAGCGTGGAACGAAGTCGGTCGACTTCTCGCGCCGGCTGCCCGCATGGCAGTCCTCCGCGCCCATGCGGGATCGTGGACGACGGTGGGTGGCGCGCAAGTGAACTTTTGACCCGGCTTCAGGCTCACCGCTTTTTGCGGTCCGAGCCCCCAGATCATTGGCGGGCTCGGGCACAAGCCGCCGTACACACGGCGTGGCACGGACCTCGAAACCCTGTCGCTGCGATTTCTCCACCCGAAACCGATACTGCCGGAAACGCAGCTGGCGCAGGTGAGTCAGTGACAGTCGTTACGTAGCTTTGTCGGCCAGCAACAGATCCAGTGCATTGACTAGCGCGCTGTGTCGGTTTCGCCAGGCGACCGAGCCCATCAAAGTGCAGACCCTGCTCACGGCCTCCTCGGGACCCACGGTTCTCAGCTTGGCGACCGAATCCAGTCCCACGGCCTCGAGCCGGCGGATGACCACTGGGCCCACTCGCGGCGTGCGCAAAAGGATCTGGGTTTCTGAGCGCGGCCATGCCGTAGTGGGGCGGTCCGGCGTCGGCACTCCGGTCGCGGCCCTGTGCGCCCGGATTGGCCACCCGTTCGATGGAGCCTTCGTTCTTGCCCTGCGGATGCAGGATCACCAGGCTCAGCCCGATGCGGTCGGAAACGCCGGGCGGAATGGCAAACAAGTTCGGCCCCGGCGGGAACTGCGGCACCCCGTACTGCATCACCGTCTGGAAGCCCAGCACATCGCCGTAGAAGGCAACGGCACGTTCCATGTCGCGCACGATCTGGCTGGAATTGAAGACCTGACTGAATTCGCGGATGTGGTCGAAGCCCGTCAATTTCGGTGCGACACGCTCGATCAGCGCCAGGCGCATGTTGTCCGGCCCCCGCACCAACCACTCGCGAACCTGCAGCGCGCCGAAGTCCCAGGTGATGGGTGGCGCACCGCCCTGCCAATTCAACGCACGCATGCGTTGCGCTTGCCGAGCCAGGTCCAGCACGCGCACGTTCAGGTCGAAGATGCCGCCGACGTCCCAGCACTGGTCGTCCTGGCGGATGTCAGTCTGCGGCGCGGCGCCATCGAGCTTCATCAGGCGCACCACGCCAACGCTGCAATCCGGGTGCGCCAGCAACCACTCGCGGCCGGTTGCACCGGGGCGCCCCCAAGCCTGTAGTAGACGCGGGTCCACGACGCCCTCGTGGCGCAGTTCCCACCCGCCCTGGCCCACCCAACAGTCCAGATGCGGCCGCTCATCGCGAACGACGAGCACGGCCTCGTTGAAACCGGAAATCTGGAATGAATCGTTGGTCATGGGTTTGTGACGTTTTGAGGACGCAACAGACTGTCCCAGCGCTCAAGGCTTGGCCGGCCGCAGCCGGTTGAAGCGCACGAAGTTGCCTTCCTCCAGGCCGAAGGCCAGCGAGCCGTCTTCGCCATAGGCGCCTTCACGAAACCAGACGCCCGACGGAAAGACGATCTCTTCGGCGAACAGCTTGCGCTTCTCGTTTTTGTATTTCGACTGGATGACGCAGATGGCCGGGTCGATGCGGCCAATGAACTGGTCGCCGCGTGCAGTCCACCGGGTCAAACAATCGTCCGACATGCCCGCGCTGATCTGCTGGGGGCTGATCTGCTCCAGGAACGCGGCGCTGGGTATTCCTTCTTGCTTGAGGGCAGGGTCTTTGAAGGACCAGCCACGCGAAAAAATCAGACCGTCCTTGATGAAAAACTCGACCAAGCTCTGACGGTAGACCTTGCTCTTGGAAGCATCGGCAGGATCCAGCTTGTCGGTCTGGTTGTAGATCCAATAGCCGTCGAGTTGCTTGTTCTCGACGGGCCAGGCCTGGATACGCATGGCCTCCACGTGGTTGACCTTGTCGTCAGCGGCGCGCGAGGCCACAAACGGCATCTGCTGCAAATTGTCGAACCGGCCACTCAAGAGCTCGATCAGTCGCGGCAGTGCAGATGCAGGGTCTGGTGCGGCGGCTTGCGCGCCGAAGGCCAGTCCATTCAGCAACAAGCCGGTGGCCAGCACGGCCAAGGCCTGACGATGCCGGGCCCGGGTTGCCAACTTGAGTGGCTTCGGCAGCGTTTTGAACATGCGATTCCCGTTCTTGAAAATGGCCACGAACACCGGACGCCTCAGCGCCAGCTGTTCTTCTCGTCGAGGTAGCGCTTGGCGTCCTTCAGGTCGGTGGGCAGGTAGCGGTTGAACAGGCTGGCCGCCTGGCGTGGCTGGTACTGGTCGAAAACGGGGTGGTACAGCGCCAGATGAAAGTCAGGAATCTGGTGCGTACGGCGGAACGTGGCCAGCGGAATACGTGCCACCACTTCCTGCTCGAACTTCGCACTGGCCTTGGCCAGCGACTCACCACGCGGGCCGTGGATTTCGGTACCGCCAGCGCCACCACCCGGATCGTCCAGAAAGCCCGGGTTGTCGGGCGACACGGCGTTGTTGACGATGACCGAATACACGCGGTTGTAGAGCGAAGTCAAGCGGACGTCGTCAGCGTTGAAGCCCCCCGATGCCGTGCGCAGCAGGATCTCGGCCCCCTTGAGCGCCATGGCGCGGAACAGCTCAGGCTCTAGCTGCGTGGACGACGTGGCGAGGTTGCCGATGTCGGTGCGGTGCACCGGAATCACGGCGTCAGCGCCATACATCTCGACAAACCGGTCCAGCGTGTTGTAGACCGTGGATGTCACCAGCTCGAAGCCCGGGAACACGCCCACGATGTTGCGCGCCTTCCAGTCGCGCGCCACCAGTTCACCGTTCGGGCCGATGATGGAGGTGAGACTCAGGATGTGGCCGGGCCAGTCCTTGTCCACCGCGTAGGCGCCGAACTGGATGTAGCAGTTGTATTGGCGCGCCTTGGCCGCGATCGCCTCGGTCTCGGGCCCTGGAATCGTGATGGCG
This sequence comes from Burkholderiales bacterium, assembly GCA_038316205.1. GTDB lineage: Bacteria > Pseudomonadota > Gammaproteobacteria > Burkholderiales > Burkholderiaceae_C > Rubrivivax. Next base: position 33,687 of record JBBQAI010000027.1, on the reverse strand, counting down.
ATGCGTTCCAGTTCCTTGCGGTCCCAGGGGTTCCAACCCTGCAGCGGAAACTCGTGAAAGCACAGCAGGTCTTTGACGCCGCCGAACGACTGAACCTTGTCGATCAGCTCCAGCATGTGCGCCAGATTGGCGCGTACGCCGGGCGCCGGTGTCTGGCCATTCACGACACGAATGCGCGATTGCACGGCTGCCACGCTGATGACTTCGGAACGCAAGGGCTTGCGTTCATAGGCACCGCCTTTGGCCGGTACGCCTGTGACTGCGGATTTCGACCTCGCTACCGCTACCGCTGCCGGCTTGTCGGCGGCAGAGGCGGCAGAGGCGGCAGAGGCGGCAGTCGACCCGCCAGCCAGCGCGGCAAGACCCGCAAGGCCCGTCAAGCCGCCGATCATTCGACGCCGATCGACTTCAATATCCTTGGTCATCGCTGTGCTCCTCTGAAATCAGAAGTCGTACGAACCCGTGACGCCGAACTGGCGCCGGCGAGTCGGAAAGTCGGCCGCCGTGCGACGGAACGTACCGGCATCGAGGTAGCGGAAGGCGTTGCCTGGTGTCTTGTCGTTCGTTGCGTTGCGCGCAAAAGCGACCACGCGCCAGTCCTTGCCCCGCACGCCGGCATTCAGGTTGACGCGCGTGAACGGATCGGCCCAAGTCGTGTTCGTGATGTCCGCATAGCGACGCGACTGGTAGATGACGTCCATGCGCGTCACGAAGCTCAGCGCGGTGCCCTGGATGGGCTGGTCGACGCCGGCCGATAGCGCCATGGAGTGCTTGGGCGTGCGCTGCACGCGTGAAGCCAGCCACCGACATGTTGCCGCCGAAGACCGTGCCGTTGGTGGTTTCGGTGCCCGCCAACGCCTTGGCGTCGGTGTAGGCGTAGTTGCCGGACAGTTGCAGCCACCGGGTGGCCTGGAACATGACTTCGGCTTCAAGCCCGCGTGTACGCGCCTTGCCGACGTTGACGATCGCGGTGTCGTTCGTGACCGAGCCCGTGAACGGGTTGGTGAAGGTGATGGCGTTGGACAACTGCAGGTCGAAGAGGTCGTTCTGGAACAGCGCCAGGTTCACCAGCAAGCGGCCACCCATCAGCCGATTCTTAGCACCGAGTTCCAGCGCTCGGATGGTTTCACCCTTGTAGGTCAGGTACCTCGCGTCAAGCCCGAGTTGCGCATTGAAGCCGCCGGCCTTGCTGCCCTAGGCCATCTGGGCGTAGAGCATCGTGACTGCGTTCAGCTTGTAGTCCACCGTCAGGCGCGGTGCGAAGTCGGAGAAGGTGGTGTCGCCTTTGACGCCGCAGGCTTGTCCGGCCACGCAGGGGCCGGAGCTGACCTTCGCGATGCCCTGGGATGGGCCGCCCACCGTCACGCGCTCGCGGCTGTAGCGGCCTTCCACCGACCTGCGCAGTTGTTTGTTGAACTGGTACTGCAGACTGGCGAAGGGGGCCATGTTCTCGATCGAGGTGGCTGCCGTGGGCCGCATCGTGTCGGGAACCACCGCAGCACCACTTTGAACGAGAAGGGTTGTTGTCAGACCTTCTCCTTCTTCCTTGTAGTAAAAGGCGCCCGCCGCCCACGTCAGAGGGGCATCAAGCGGCGACGTCAGGCGGATTTCCTGGGACTTGTAGTCGAGCTTGTTGCGGGAATAGCTGACCCACGAGGTCGGAGCAGAAGGGCCGAACGGGTAGGTGATGGCCCTGCCGGAGTAGGACTGGTCGTTGCCCGAATGGGTTGCCGTGCGGGTGTAGGCCGTCTGGGAGGTCACCAGATAACCGTCGCCAAACCCGTAGTTCAGGGTGAGCGCGCCGCGATCGACGTTGCGGCGGGTGCCACGGACGTCGCCATAGCTGATGCCCGACACCGGGTCGGTGTAATTGTTCAGCGGGGCAATGGCGGACGGGAAGCTGGTACCCGAAATAGACGCGGCGCCGCAAGGCCAGCCATTGGCCTTGGTCGATGCCGATGCAGGGACGCCGGCGCTGGGCAGATTGGTCAGAGTGTCGTTGCCGACCAAGTTGATCGTGTGGCCGTTGCACTCGGCGCCATTGGCCACGTTGGACGAGCCGTTCTGGTTGGTGACGACGCCGCCCGCTTGCAAGGGAATGGGCCGAAGCACGATGGGGAAAGTGCCGTCTCGGGTGCGCGCGGTGTCCAGCGACAGCGACGCAGTGAAGTTCTCGCCCAGGTTCAGCGCGAAATTCACACCGCCCGAATTCGAATCCTCAGTGCCCAACTTGCTGCCATCGAGCGAATTGGTGTACTGCCCGCCGAACTCCGAGTGTTTCACGCGCACACGCATCGACAGCAGGTCTTTCATGAGCGGCACGGTCACTGCGCCGAAGACGGCACGCTCGCCGTCGGTACCCAGCGTGGCATTGACCTTGCCCGACAGCACATTGCCGGGCTTGACCGTCACATAGTTGATGGCACCCGCGTAAGTGGCGCGGCCGTGGAGCGCCGACTGCGGACCCTTGATCACTTCGATGCGTTGCGCGTCGTCGATGCCCAGGCCGAGGACGCCGTCGCGAAGATAGACACCGTCGATGAAGACGGAAACCGGCTGGGGCGCGTCCAGCTTCGTCACCGAGATACCGCGCACCACCGGGCGCTCACCGGTACGACCAAAGTCGGTTGAATAGCTCATGCCAGGCGTCAGCAGCGACAGGTCGGCCAACGAGATGACGCCGCGTTCTTCCAGGTCCTTGCCGGTCAGCGCAATGATGGACAGAGGCACGTCCTGCAAGCGCTCGGCAACGCGCCGTGCGGTGACGACGATGGAGTCGATCGCTTGCACTGCTTCGGCGTTTGCAGCCTTGGCAGGCGCTGCAGTGGCAGGGCCGGCAGGCGTTGTCTGCGCAACAGCGGGATATGCCGCGAGGATGGCGGCGATGAGCAACAAGGGCTTGGAAGGTGACATCGGTGTCTCCGTTTATTCGGGTTCGAGATGAGCAAGAGGTCGTGATCGCTGCAATCCGATTGCATCGACCGACGCAATTCGACTGCACCCCTTCCGCCACCGGTTGATGCACGAAGCTCAATCGATGACTGCGGTTTCATGTCACCTGCGACATGAAACGCTGCGTGAAACAGTGCTTTTCAAGACCCGCGCCACCCATGTCTAAATTGGCGCTTTTCCCTGCGCAGGACTAACCCTTAGGGGCGTGAGCGCTCGGGGTTCGCAGCAGCCGGCACGAACGTCTTGGGCAACCCTGCATCAGGCAAGAAGCCGTACAGCGTTTCACCTGGCAGCGCCGCTTGCACCAACTGCCTGACCGCCAACAAGCGCTCGATGTCGATGCCGGTTCGATAGCCCATGGCCTCAAGCAGGAACACCAGGTCTTCGGTCACGATGTTGCCGCTGGCGCCCGGCGCGAAGGGGCTGCCGCCGATGCCGCCCAGCGACGCATCCAGCGTGGTCAAACCGATGTCCAGCGCCGCCACCACGTTGGCCAGACCCTGGCCACGTGTGTTGTGCAGGTGCAGGCCGGTCAAGCGTTCGCGGCCCACCACCGCCCACACGGCGCGCGTGAGGCTGCGCACCTGGGTCGGATTGGCATAGCCGGTGGTGTCGGACAGGCCGACCTCGTCACAGCCGGCGTCCATCAAGGCCTCGGCCAGTTCAACCACCTTGGCCTCGGGCACCACACCTTCAATCGTGCAACCGAAGGCGGTGGACAGCGCACCTTCGAAACACGGGCGGCGCTCTGCCGGCAGGCTGCGCAACAGTTCGCCAATGGCGCGCGCTTCGTCAAGCACCTGCGCATGCGTGCGGCGCAGGTTCTTCAGGCTGTGGCTCTCGCTGCACGACAGCGGCAGCGTGATCTTGTGCGCGCCGCATTCGATGGCGCGTTGTGCGCCCTTGAAGTTGGGCACCAGCACGGCCACCGACAGACCTTTGATCGTCAATGCATGAGCCACCAGTTCGGCCGTGTCGGCCAACTGCGGCAGCAGCGCCGCCGGCACGAAAGAGCCAACTTCGATCTCGCGCACACCAGCAGCGGCTTCGGCGCTGATCCAGGCCTTCTTGGCTTCGGTGGACATCACCGTGGTGATGCTCTGCAGCCCGTCGCGCGGGCCGACCTCACTGACGAGGATGTCGATGTCGGTGTGCTGGGTCATGTTGGGCTGACGAAGGCGTCAAGGATTTCACCCGCGCCCGCGCACCAGACCTCGGGCTCGGCGCTTAGCGCGGCCAACACGGTTTCAAGATGCTTGATGCGGTGCGGCTGGCCCAGCACCCAGGGGTGGATGGACAGCGACAGGATGCGGCCGCCCTGCTCGCGCGCTTCGGCCAGCAGCATCTGACCGGCGTCGATCACCTGCTGCGCCCAGGAGGCTTCGGCGTGCTGGTTGTCCATGATGACGAAGCGGTCCTCGATCTCGGTGGGCAGCGGCATCGCCCACAAGTCGCCTTGACCCGTGTGGAAGCGATAGGGCATGTCGTCGTTGACCCAGTCGCAGAAGTACTCGATGCCATGCGCCTTGAGCAGCTCGGGTGTGCTGGGGCTTTCCAGACGGCCCGGGCTCAGCCAGCCGCGAACGGGCTGGCCCGTGACGGCGCGCAGCGTGTCGAGCGAACGCCGGATGGTGTCGGTTTCAATCGCGTCATCCAGACCACCCGCATGCGGCGTGTCCATGCTCCACGAATGGCCCAGCACCTCGCCGCCGTGGTCCATCACGTTGCGCAGCAGCGCCGGGTAGCGCTCGGCCAGCTGCGCGTTGATGGCAAACGTCGGCTTGATGCCGTAGCGCTTGAAGGCGTCGAGAAAACGGTAGATGCCCACGCGGTTGCCGTAGTCCCGCAGCGTGAAATGTCGCAGGTCCGGGTAAGGCATCGTCATCGAGCCGGGCAGCTTCACAGGCTTGCCGGTCGGGTTCATCGGAAAGTGCTGCAGGCTCACGTTGACCCACAGCGCCAGCTTCTTGCCGCCAGGCCAGGTCACGGGCTTGCGCGTGCTGAGCATCGACCACTCGTAGCGCTCGTGGTCCATGCCGTAGCGGCGTTTCGGATATTCCGCATTCACGTTGTCGGTGCTCATGCGCGTTGCCCCCCGTTGCGCGCCGCGATGTCGGCCGCGCAGCGGTCGTAGCCGTGCGCCAGGTAGTGCTCGGCAATTTCACGGCCAGTGGTCACCCACACGTCCGGATGACCGGTGATGTACTCCAGCGCCTCTTCGAAGGCTTTCATGCGGTGCGGGCAGCTCACTTGATAGTTATGCGTGGGAATACACATCACGGTGCCGGAGTTCAAGCCCTCGGCGTAAAGGCGATCGAAGCTGTCCTTGATCATCTGACCGTAGCGGCGCGGCTCGATCTTGTTGACGACATAGACGATGGTGTCGTTGAGTTCCAGCGAATACGGTACCGATACGAAACGCTGCCCGCTGCGCACTTTCACCGGCGTGGGCTGGTCGTCGTGAAACAGGTCGCAGGTGTAGATGCCGCCGAGTTCGGCAAACAGGTCCACCGTGACTTCGCTGTGCGACAGCGCCGGGGCCAGATAGCCCGCCGGCATGCGCCCGACCGCGCGTTCGATGGTCTCCATCGACTCCAGGATCATGGCGCGCTCTTGCGCCTCGGCCATGCCGTAGGTGTAGCGCGTGTTGTAGATGCCGTGGGTGAAGAACTCCCAGTCGCGTTCCTTGCACAGCTCGATGATCTCGGGGTGGTGGGTGCACAGCGCGGTAGACAAGGAGATCGAGCCGCGGATACCGTACTTTTCCAGCAGCTTCATCTGCCGCATGTGGCCGACGCGGTTGCCGTAGTCGCGGATCGAGTAGCCCGGCACCGCCGGGTAGGGGTGCGGCCAAGCCGCGCGGGCCGGATTCTTCGGCGGATCGAGTTCGTAGAACTCGATGTTTGGTGCGACCCAGAAGGCCACTCGAGCACCGTTCGGCCATGTGATCTTAGGTCGGTCGCGGTAGGGCCAATGACCGTAGTAGCCGGTGTCTTCTCTCATGGGGCCTCTCTCCAAACGGGACTGCTGCTGGGGCGCGAGCGCTAGGCCAAACGCCTACTTCGACGACGCCACGGTGCGGTCCAACCAGCTCAGCGTATCGGCCACGTCCACCACGTCAGCGTACTTCAGCATCAGGTCGGTCAAGTTGGCGAAGTGGTAGCTCTCGTGCTTGTCGGCCACGCACTGCTCGGGCACGATGGTGCGGTAGCCGCGCGACAGCGAATCCACCGCAGCGGCGCGCACGCAACCCGAGGTCGAACCGCCGGTGATGACGACGGTGTCGCACTGGTGCCAGACCAGCAGCGACTGCAGCGGCGTCTCGAAGAAAGGCGACGGCATGCGTTTGCAATACACCAGGTCGCGTCCGTGCTGCACCTCGCAGCGGTCGTCGAATTCAGCACGGCGCGAGCCATGCTTGATGTTCTGCAGCGAATCTGGCGTGTTGGTGCGCGTGCCCCACACGCCAGCGTCTTCGGCTGATTCGGCATACGCCACATGGGTCCAGACCACGGGCCAACCCAGCTGACGAAAGCGTTGCGCCAACGCATTCACGTATTCGATCTGCCGTGGATCGGTCTCGTAGGCGGTCTTGAATTCTTCCGGCCGTGTGTAGGCGCGCTGGAAGTCGATGTTGACCAGCACCGCTTTCTTGCCGTAGCCGAAACGGGCGCGGTTCGGGTTGGCCTTGACCTCGGCCCAGATCTCGCGCGCCGTCTTGTTGGACATCTCCATTACCGATCTCCTGTTAGCGGTTTCGAACCAGTTCAGTCAGTTCGTAATAGGTTTGCATGTAGCCGCCGACCGCACCCTTGAGGAACACGAAGTCACCGTCGTCGGTGCACCAAACGTCATACGGCGGATGCTCCTCGGGCAGTTGGCCCGCAGTGTCGACGTAGCGGAAATGCAGCGCGTCAAAACTGCCGGCAACCACGGTGACCTGCTCGCGTCCCACGAACTCCAGCCCCCAGCCGGCGGCGAACATCATCGGGCCAGTCGCACCGCGGTGGTCGGGCGAGGTGAGCATCATGTTGGGATAGAACTCACGCCCCGGCCCCTTGGCCAGGTCGTAGACGCCCAGGCCCAGCGCGTCGCCGATGATCGGGTGCGCGCCCAGCCAGCGCACCCGCTCAGGCGTCGCGATGCGCTGCGAAATGCGTCCGTCACGCCGTCGCTCTGCTGGGTCAGGCTGAAATACTCGCGTCCCCGCTCTTTGCCCAACCGCTCGGGCTTGTTGCTGGTGTAGCGGATGGTGCCTCTGAGCGTGCGGTGTTTCATGGCGATTGGTTCCGGTCAGAACGGCTTCGTGGCGCCCAAGAAGGCGACCGACATGATGATGATCCAGTACAGGTAGGCGATGAGCTTGCTTCGGCGCAACTCCTTCTCGAGCTTCGCTTCGACCTGGGGATTGGGCCCTTGCGCCAGCACCCGGAACATCACCGTCCACTCGCGCATCACGAAGCGCAGGTAAAGCCCGATGCACAGGGCGAACGAATACATCAGGATCTTGGCCGAATACCTGAGCTGGCCTGGCGCCGTGCCGAACGGTCTGTAGCCGAGCAGCGAGGCGATCGAGCAAATCATCAAGACGGGAATGACGACGAAGCGAATGGCCTCGTCGATCTTGGTCAGCCGAATGCCGGTATCGGTATCCCGGTGGTAATAGGCGGCCAGACACAGTCCCCACCAAGCCAGCGCCACCACCCACATGCCCGTTATCCCGCCACCATCTCGGGTGAAGTGCCCCAGGTGACCTGCGGCTCGAGCCTGGCGACGTCGATGGCCAGTTCGGCATCGAAGCGCGCACCGGCCTCGATGGCCATGTTGCACAAGGTCATGCGGGCTTCCATGCTCAGCGCACGCGTGGCGTCGCCGCTGAACTCGATGGCATGACCGGTGGCCCCGGCCGTGCCGATGCGGCCGATCAGCGCCAGTGCCATGTCCTTGGCGCTCACGCCGTCCGGCAGCGTGCCGTGAAAGCGCACCCGCATCGTGCGCGCCTTTTTCAGCAGCAGGGTCTGCGTGGCCAGCACGTGCTCGACCTCGGAGGTGCCGATGCCCAGCGCCAGGCAGCCCAACGCGCCATGCGTGCTGGTGTGTGAATCACCGCAGACCACGGTCAAGCCCGGCAGCGTGATGCCTTGCTCGGGGCCGACCACGTGCACGATGCCCTGGCGCGGGTCGTCAAGCAGGTACTCCGTGATGCCGTGCCGGCTGCAGTTGTCGTCCAAGGTCTGCACCTGCAAGCGGGCCAGCGGATCGTCGATGCGCGAGCGGTCCGTGGTCGGCACGTTGTGGTCGGGCACCGCCAGGTTGGCATCGATGCGCCAGACCTTGCGTCCAGCCTGCACCAGGCCTTCGAAAGCCTGTGGCGAGCTGACCTCGTGCAGCAGATGGCGGTCGATGTAGATCAGCCCGCTGCCGTCGGCGCCTTCGCGCACAAGGTGTTCGTCCCACAGCTTGTCGTACAGCGTCTTGGCTTCATTCATGCGGTTTTCGGGGCTGGGGCTGGAGCTTGGGTTGGAGCTGGTCCTGCCGGGGTCAGATAAATCCACGGTCGCTGTGCGCGGTCGCGTGTTTGGAAGGCGGTGATCTGCGCGTCCAGGCGCAGCGTCAAGGCCACCGGGTCCAGACCTTCGAGCAGCATCTCGCGTTGAGCAGCGGCGATCTCGAAATGCCAGGTCTGCCCGTCGGGCGCAACCACCACCTGGCGCTGCAGGTCCACGGTCAGCCGGTGTGATCCGGGCTGCTCTGCCAGCAGTGCCACCTCGGCTTCGTTCAGCACCACGGGCAGGATGCCGTTGCGGATGCAGTTGGTTTGGAAGATGGCTCCGAAACTCGGCGCCACGATGGCCCGGATGCCGTACTCGCGCAGCGCCCACACGGCGTGTTCGCGCGACGATCCACAGCCGAAGTTCGCACCGGCGAGCAAGATGGACGCACCGGCAAATTCAGCCTGGTTCAGCACGAAGGCTGGGTCGGACGTGCGCGTGGCGGCATCCAGGTAGCGCCAGCCGGCGAAGAGCCCACCGGACAGCCCGGTCTTGGACACCAGCTTCATCTCGCGCGACGGGATGATCGCGTCGGTGTCGATGTTGGCGCGCAGCAGCGGAGCGGCCACGCCTTGATGGACGGTGAAGGTCTCCACGTCAGTCTCCCAGCAAAGGTCGCGGGTCGGCGATGCGGCCGGCGATGGCGCTGGCCGCCACCGCGACGGGGCTGGCCAGATGGCTGCGCGTCTGCGGGCCCTGACGGCTCTCGAAGTTGCGGTTGGTGGTGCTGATCACGCGCTGGCGCAGGCCGAAGCTTTCGCCGCCGGCGTAGAAGCACATCGAGCAGCCCGATTCGCGCCATTCGAAACCGGCGTCCAGGAAGATGCGGTCCAGACCTTCGGCCTCGGCATCGCGCTTGACCTGCATCGAGCCCGGCACGCAGATCGCGCGCACACCCGCAGCCACCTTGCGCCCGCGCAGCACCTGTGCGGCGGCGCGCAGGTCCGACAGGCGGCTGTTGGTGCACGAGCCGATGAAGGCGGCTTCTATGGGCAGTCCTTGCAGGCGCTGCCCGGGCTGCAGGCCCATGTATTCAAGCGCGCGTTCCATGCCTTTTCGCGACACGGCGTCACGGGCTTGCAGCGGGTCGGGCACGGCGCCGCTGATGCCCAGCGCATGTTCGGGGCTGGTGCCCCAGGTGACCATGGGTTCGACCAGCGAGATGTCCAGGTTCAACTCGCGGTCGAAACGGGCTTCGGCGTCGCTGCGCAGCGTGCGCCAGTGGGCCAGGGCTTGCTCCCACACCGCGCCGGCAGGTGCGAAGCGGCGGCCGGCCAAGTACTGGAACACAAGGTCGTCGGGCGCCACCATGCCCGTGAAGGCCGAGAACTCGACCGCCAGGTTGCACAGCGTCAACCTCGCCTCGACCGACAGCGCGCGCACCGCCGCGCCGGCGAACTCCACCGCATGGCCCTTGGCGCCGCTGGCCGACTCGCGGCCGATCAGCCACAGCATCAGGTCCTTGGCGCCGACACCGGCACCCAGGGTGCCCTCCAGGTTCACACGCATCGAACGCGGCCGCGCCACGCGCAGGGTCTGCGTGGCCAGCACATGCTCGGCTTCTGACGAACCGATGCCCCAGGCCAGCGCGCCCAGAGCGCCCTGGGTACAGGTGTGGCTGTCCGGGCAGACCACCGTGGTGCCGGGCAACACGATGCCTTGTTCGGGCGAGATCACATGCACGATGCCCTGCAGCGGGTCGCGCACGTCGTACAGGCGGATGCCGGCGCGTTGCGCGGTGTCACGCGTGGTCTGGATGAAGGCCGTGCCGCCGGGCATCAGCGTCTGGTCGCCGCGCCCGGGCAGCGTGTCGACGATGTGGTCCATCGTGCAGAAGGCCAACTCGGGGTGGCGCACCGGACGGGCGTCTTGCTCCAGCGTTCGCAGCGCGATGCTGCCGGTGCGCTCGTGCAGGAAGACGCGGTCGATGTGCAGCAAGCTCGACTCGGCATCGAGCTCAGTCACCACATGCTGCCGCCACAGCTTGTCGAACAGCGAGGTCGTCATCGTTATTGAGGGTCAGGCAGGCGCACCACGCCTTCGGCCACCAGGCGTGCAATGTCGGCGTCGGCATAGCCGGCCTGGCGCAGCACTTCCTGTGAGTGTTCGGCCTCGCGCGGCACATCGTGGCGCAGGTCCATGCGGTGGCCGGCCATCTCGATGGGCAGCGCGGGCAGGCGCGTGGTGGTGCCTGATGGCAGGGTGACTTCCACCAAGCCGCCGGCCGCGTTCAGGTGCGGGTCGTCGAACAGATCCTCCGGCTTGGCCACCGGCGCGAACGGCAAGCCGATGGCTTCTATCCGCTGCATCAGCTCTGCCTTGTCGTAGCCGCCCAGACGCTCGCGAATGATCGGCATGATGCGGTCACGCTGGCGCACGCGTTCGCTGTTGCCATCGAGGCTGCGGTCGGCCAGGAGGTCGGCGAAGCCGAAGGCCTCGCAGAAAGTGCGCCACTGGGTATCGGTGACCACCGCGATGAAGACCTGATCCTTGTCGCGCGTGTCGAAGATGTCATACACGGCCCAGGCCGAGCGGCGCACCGTCATCGGCGGCGCCGGCGTGCCGGTGACGGCCATCTGCGCCATGTGCTGGCCAACAAAAAACGCGCAAGTTTCGTACAGCGAGGTCTTGACCTCCTGGCCCAGGCCCGTGCGCTGGCGCTGCTGCAGTGCCGCCAGGATGCCGATGACGCCGAACATGCCGCCAGCCACATCGATCACCGAGGCGCCTGCGCGCATCGGCTTGCCCGGCAGGCCGGTCATGTAGGCCAGGCCGCCCATCATCTGCGCCACCTCATCGAGTGCGGTGCGCTCTTCGTACGGCCCGGCCAGGAAGCCCTTGGCCGAACAGTAGACGAGGCCGGGGTTGGCCAGGCTCAGCGTGGCGTAGTCCAGCCCGTTGGCGGCCATCGCGCCTGGACGAAAGTTCTCGATCACGACATCGGCGCCTTCGGCCAGCCGGGTTGCCACGGCACGCCCGGCGGGCGACTTCAGGTCCAGGCACAGGCTGCGCTTGTTGCGGTTGTACATGGGGAAGTAGCCCGCCCCCGAGCCCTGCAGCCGGCGCGTGTTGTCGCCTTTGATCGGCTCGATCTTGATCACGTCGGCGCCCAGGTCGCCCAGGATCAGGCCGACCGAGGGGCCCATCACCATGTGGGTAAATTCGACGACGCGGGTGCCCGCCAAAGGTCGCTGCGATGCGTCCATGCCTGCTTTCCTGGGTTGGTTCAGTGAAATTGGATGCCTGGTAGGGCACCTCGATACCAGGGTAACGCAAGTCCCTTGCCAGCACGGGAACGGCGGCCTGCGCGGCGCGGCCGGCAGCAAGGCCACGAGCCGTGGCAATACGCGTTTCTCCGAGGCCGGCAGCCGTTACGCATGCAACGCCTCTGCCGCGCTGAAACGTTGGCGCAACACAGCCAAGTGCGCAACGTTGCAGACGATGGGTCGGCGGCACGTAGCGTCTGCGCGGCATGGAAGGTGCTTTCCGACAAGGCTGATGCAAGCCGCCCGCCCCCGCTGGCGCCACTTCGGAAAGCGACACCCATGAGCCACGACATCCTAGCCATCGACGCCGTCGTCAACATCTGGACGGCCGAGGCGTTGGCCGCGCGCCCGCCGCGCAAGAACTTCTACGTCGACAAGATGCGCGTCGGCCAGGACACCTTCGACGGCGTCAGCCTGGAATCGATGATCGCGCGCATGGACGCGGCCGGCATCGAGCGCTCCTTCCTCATCGCCGCCAAGGTGGGCACGCTGCACCACCCGGCCTGCTACCACGTGCCCTACAAGCTGGTCGTGGACGCGGTGCAAAAGTACCCTGAGCGTTTCTGCGGCCTGGCCGGTGTCGACCCCACCGAGGGCATGGACGGTGCGCGCGAACTGCAAAAGCTGGTCACCGAATACGGCTTCATCGGCGCCCACAGCTACCCGCACTGGTTCGAGCTGGCGCCCGACCACGCGCGCTACTTCCCCTTCTATGCCAAGTGCGTGGAACTGGACGTGCCGATCCAGCTGCAGGTGGGCCAGTCGATGGTCTACGACGCGAGCTACCCGCGCCGCAGCGTCGGCCGCCCCATCAGCCTGGACGGCGTGGCCTGCGACTTCCCCGAGCTGAAGCTGATCGGCATCCACGTCGGCATACCCTGGACCGACGAGATGATCGCGATGGCCTGGAAACACGCCAACGTCTACATCGGTTGCGACGCGCACCGGCCGACGTACTGGCCCGACGCCTTCGTCAAATACATCAACACCTTCGGGCAGGACAAGGTCTTGTTCGGCACCGACTTCCCGGTGCTCGACTTTGAACGCACGCGCGCCGACATCGAGGCGCTGAACCTGCGGCCCGAGCCCAAGCGCAAGCTGTTGCGCGACAACGCGCTTCGCGTCTACAAGCTCGATGGCAAGCGTGCCTGAGGCTTGAGCGTTGCTGCACCACAGATGACGACGCCCGCTGCCGAGCCCCGCCTTCCCGTCGGCCCCGTGCAATGCGGCACGCTGGTCGCGCGTTGGTTCGAGCTGGCGATGGTGATCTTTCACGCCTGCCGTGATGTGGCACTGCCGCCCGCAACGACCTGGCAAGCTTTCGGCGCCACGGCGGTGGTGCTGAGGCAGGGTCCGGCAGGCGAATGGATCGAATCGCTGGCGCCTTGATCGGCGCGGCTCAACTCCCACAAGGACACCATGAATCACTCTGACCTTATTGCTGCGCTCGGCTCTGCCATCGGCGCTGAACAAGTGCTGCACGATGACCGCAGCCGCGCCCATTTCGCGCACGACCTGTTCCACAGCGGCCGGCCGCCGGCGTGCGTGGTGGTGCCGCTGACGGCCAAACATGTGGTCGACGCCGTGCGCGTGGCCACCGGAGCCGGGCACCCGGTGGTGCCGCGCGGCGGCGGCATGTCCTACACCGGCGGCTATGTGGCCGACGACGAGGACGCCGTCATGTTCGACCTGCGCCGGCTGGACCACGTGCTGGAGATCGACGAAGTGAACCGCTACGTCACCGTCGAGGCCGGCTGCACCTGGGCCAGCTTGCATGAGGCCCTGGCCGCCAAGGGCCTGCGCACGCCCTACTGGGGCCCGTTGTCGGGGCAGCGCGCCACCATCGGCGGCACGGTCTCGCAGAACAGCGTGTTCTTCGGTTCGGTGCGCCATGGCAGCGCCGCTGAATCGGTGCTCAGCGTCGACGTGGTGCTGGCCGACGGCACGCGCATGCGCACCGGTTCTGCCGGTGACGTGAACGGCAAGCCGTTCGTGCGCTGGGGCGGTCCTGACATCACGGGCCTTTTCGTCGGCGACGTCGGCGCGTTTGGCATCAAGGTGGCGGTGAGCTTGCGGCTGATCAAGGCGTCCGAGGCCATCGGCTTCGGCTCCTACGCCTTCGACGATTTCGAGACCATGCTGCGCATGCAGGTGGACCTGGCGCATGCCGGCCATGGTGCCGAGGCCTTCGGCATCGACGCCTACAAGGCGCGTAATTCCGCGCAAACCGGCAAGCAGCTGGGTGCGGCGGCCAAGACCGCCATCGGCGTGCTGACCAGCGGCAAGACCTTGCTTTCGGGCCTGAAAGATGTGGCCGGCATGGCGCTGGCCGGGACGAGTGCGCTGGAGCAAGCCGCTTACTCGCTGCACCTGACCGTAGAAGGTGACGACGATGCGCACATCGCGCTGCAACTGGCGCGCATCGAGGCGCTGGTCAAGCGCAACAAGGGCCGCGTGCTGCCCCCCGTTGTGCCCAAGGGCATGCGCGGCCGGCCGTTCCCACCGCTGCGTTCGGCGCTGGGTGTTGACGGCCAGCGCTGGGTGCCGGTGCACGGCATCGTGCCGCTGGGCGAGATCGTGGCCACGGTGGCCGAGGTGGAGGCCATGCTCAAAGCACGCCAAACCGATCTGGACCGCATGGACGTGCTGTATTCGCCGCTCACCACCAACCTGCCCAACGGCGTGCTCTTCGAACCCTGCTTCTACTGGTACGACGAAGTCACGCCGCTGCACATCGAAGCCACCGAACTGGGTGTAGCCCCGGCCGCCTGGCTCACACGCGAAAGGCGCGACGATCGCCGCGCGTTTGTGCAGGATCTGTGGCTGGACACGGCGCGCATCCTGGCGCGCCACGGTGCGGTGAATTTCCAGATCGGCCGCGCCTACCCGTTCACCGAAAAGCTCTCGGCGCCGACGGCTGCGCTGCTGCGCGGCCTGAAGACACAACTCGATCCACGAGGCCTGATGAACCCCGGCGCGCTGCTGCCGCTGCAGACGAACTGATCAAGGTCCCGGGCAATCCCGGGGTGCAAGCTCTCGATGCCGACGTGCTTGGCGGACTTCAGTCCTTGCTGAGATCGAGGTGCGTCAACAGCGGGCCGAAGCCGTCAACGGCGTCGCGGATGCCGTTGGTGCGCAGCGCATGCCAGTAGGTGGCGGTGTTGATGGCAATCACCGGCTTGCCCAGAAAGGCCTCGGCAATGGGCGCCATGCGGGCCATGCTCAGGTTGGTTCCAACCTGCACGATGGCATCGATGTCGTCGCCGTCGAGTTGCTTGAGCGCGTCGGCAATCTGGCGCTCGGTCACGCGCGAAATGTCGGTCCAGCTCTTGCATCGCATCGGCAGGTCGCGCACGGTCTCGACGCCGAAGTCGGAGAAGTACCGCTTCACATGGTCGTTGGCCATTGGGTAGTACGGCGACAGCACCGCGATGCGCCGGATACCACCATAGGCCTTCATCGCTTCGACGCAGGACACCGAACCGACACTGACGTGCTTGCCGGTCACCTCGTGCACATGGGTGACAAAGCGGTCGCAAGCCGGTGCGCCGCCGATGAAGGTAATGGCCGAGACACCCATCACCAGGTAGTCCGGCTCGCAGGTCATGGCTGTGCGCAGCGCAGCGTCGACCGCCCCCGTGATGACCTCGGCGCCGGCCATGAAGGCTTCGTCGGACAGTGCCTTGGCGTTCTCGATGTAGATGTCGCGGTACTGATGGGTGACGCCGGCCGGCCGCATGGCGGCGAACTCGGGCTCGACCACCGTGTTGGTGGAAGGCCCGAGAACGCCGAACACGCGGCGCCAGCCGAGGGTGTCGCGGCTGGTCATTGGTAGCTCGGGTCTTTCATCGGACCGATGGAGCGCGAGCGTGTCGGCTGCAACAGCACCGGCGGTTGCGAGCCCGGAAAGTCAGGGCCCCAGTTGACCGGCTTGGCGTGCATCTCGACAGAGGCCTCGTCGGTGTACCAGTCGACCAGTCGACCGTCGCAACGCAGGATCCAGGTCGTGCCCTCGGGGCCCGACGTGAAATCACCGTGGCGCACGCCGGCCGGGCGGAAGAAGTAGGTGCCCGGCCACATCTTTCCGTAGTTGTAGTCGAAGCTGCCTTGCAGGCAGTAGGACTCTTCGTAGCAAGGGTGGTGCGCGAGCGGATGCTCGACCCAATCGGGCTTGGCCTTGATCAGCCGGGTGTAGAACCCGGTGACCTTGTCGTGGTGCAGCAGCTTGATGTACAGGCCAGGCACCGGCGTGCCGCCACGCGAGAAGTCCATCGGGCTACCGTTGACCGGGTCGGTCACCTCGAACCAGTCCATCTGGCTGGCACGCGTGATCTTCATGTCATGCGCCGGGTTGCGCTGCGCGCCGTGCGCGCTGCCAGGCCTAAAGCCCCAGTCACCATGCTCGCGGAACAGCAGCACGCGGGTGCCGGCCTTGGCCTGAAGGGCCGGCGTCAGCACGCCCAGCGGCGCGATGAAGTAGTCGTCCTTGGCCAGCAACTCGCCGCCAACGCGAACCTCGCCCTCCAGGACATACCACTCGGTCTGGGCCACATGCAAGCCGGCTGGCCGCGACCAGTCACTCTGAAACTCGATAGACAGCGAGGCCTCACCCTTCTCTTCGCAATAGTTCAGGTTGCTCTGGCGCGCCTGACCCACACCGTGCGGCAGCTCGGCCAGATGCCAGATCAGGTCTTTCTCGTCGATCAATTCCACGTGCGGTCTCATCAAATTTCTCCTGTTGCTCAAGTTGTACGGGTGGCAAAGGCAGCGCCTCAGCGTGTTTCAAGGCAAATAGCAAGCCAGGCACAGTCACTCAATCCGGTCTTACCGACTGGCGCCTGTTGTCTCATCCGGTCGTAGCGTCTCAGGCCGAAACGCACGGCAGGCCCGAGTCGCGTTCTTTGCCCCTGAGCTCGCATTTGCTTCGCTGGGGCGAATGCTGCCTCGGCGGCCAGCAGGGCAGCGCGTTTTCTCTGGATAGTCGATTCGTGTCGTGGTTGCAGCGAAAGCAGCGCGACGGAAATCGCGCTTCAGTGAAAGCCGGCATTCGCAGAGCAAATCAAAGTCGGGGCTTGCGCACTTCGTGTGACAAGGAGCCTTCAGTTCGGGCCCGGGACCTGGGCGCGCAGCAGGTCAAGCTTTACCCGACCGCACCTCTGACCATCAACGGTACGGCGGTGAATCGTGGTCAGGAAGCCGGCGGGTGTCGCGGCACTGGATGCAACCATCCACCCTTTTTGACGGCTTACTTCGACAGCGGGGAGGATCGACGCCAAAGGACTGGGTCGCCTTCAGAAGTTGTGGACGATGCCGCTCGTCAAGCCCGTCCCCGTGTCCTTGGCCGTGGGGCCCTGGTAAAGGTCACGCCAGCGAGTCTGGTCGGCCTCGAGGTAGAGCACCGTGCGCCGCGACAGCGCGTACTCCAGAAACGCGATCGTGCGGCCGAAGCCATCGCTGGCCAGCGCAGTGCGCTCGCGGCGCATGTCGTAATGCCCGACCACCAATTCGAGCCCTTTTGAAAATTTGAAAGAAGCGCCAAGGCCAATCGTGCGGTACTCGGTCTTCGTCGTGACGCCG
Organism: Burkholderiales bacterium; assembly: GCA_038316205.1. Taxonomy (GTDB): domain Bacteria; phylum Pseudomonadota; class Gammaproteobacteria; order Burkholderiales; family Burkholderiaceae_C; genus Rubrivivax. Next base: position 16,340 of record JBBQAI010000027.1, on the reverse strand, counting down.
GTGTCGCCCTTGCTCTGCGCGAAGCTGAAGCGCAGGCCGCCCCAGTCAGCGCGCCAGCTGGCACCGGCAATCCAGGCGTCAAGCTGGCGGCCGGCGGTGCTGCCGTCGAGCCGCATGTAGGCGGCCTGGGCGGCAAAATCCCCGCCCCGAAAACCGGCACCGAGACCACTGCTGCGTCCAGATGAACCTTCGCCGGCGCTCAGCATGGCCTTCAGTTGCACCGGGCCGACGTTGCTGACCAACTTGGCTGAATTGTCGAGTCGGTAAGAGCCTGTGGTCGAGCCAGTAGCCCCGTACTGTTGCCCGAGCCCGTGCTGCGACAGCGCCGCAAACTGCACGTTCGGGTTGAAGCCAGCAAAGCGGATGCTGAGCGGATCGATCGTGCCCAGTGCATCGGCCAGCAGCGTGGTCTGGCGGCCGAGGTTCAGCGCACCGAAGCCACCCTCCAGGCCGACCACTGCGGCGCGGTCCCAGAACTTGGCGGCATCGGCCTGCAGGCCGGTGTCGAGATTCAGGCCGGATTCAAGATTGAAGGTTGCGCGCAAGCCGCCGCCGAAGTCCTCTCGCCCCCGCACGCCCCAGCGCGAGGTGCGGTTGACGCCGCTGCTTTGCAGCGCCAGGGTGCCGCTGCCCGGCTGGTTGGCCGCGCTCAGGCCGCGCACCTGGCGCGCGCTACCGTCGGCGATGCCGTACAGCGTCAGCGAGGTCTGGGCTACAGCCGGCACGGCAGCTGTGAGCAATGCGGTGGCCGCCAGTGCGGCAGCAAGTGAAGTCGATTGCATAGCGTCCTTTGTTGACGATGGGTATGGCGGTGGCGGGGGATCAGCGAACGGCCTCGGCTTCGCGCAGGCCAGTGAACATCGAGGTTTCGAGCAGATACGCTTCGGCGCGCTGCGGGTCGGAGGCCTTGTGCTGCAGTTCGGTCAGCGCGGCACGCCGCCGCACGGGGTCTCGTTCCTGCATGCGCGCACGGTTGCGCCCCGATTGTTCGAGCACGTGCTTCAGCGCTACCGGACGGCGCTGGCGTTCGTAGAGGTCAAGCAATTCGGCGCCCTCGCCGGCGGCGATGCGCTGCAGCTTGTCGGCCAGGTTGAACGCGTCGTGGATGCCGCCATTCATGCCCATGCCGCCGCTCGGGCTGTTGATGTGTGCGGCGTCGCCAGCCAGCACCACGCGGCCGTGGACATAGCGCTTCACCACCCGCTGGTGGATGCGGTAGGGCCGCACTTCGAGCACCTCATACGGCCGTGCGCGCGGCAAAATCTGTTGAAGCTTCGCTTGCACCGACGCCGTCGATGTGGCTTCTTCATCGCTTTCCCCTGCAGCAGCGTACAGACTGACCCGCCACAGATGGGGCAGGCGCAGCAAGCTGAAAGTGCCGCTTTCGCCCCAGCAATAGTTGATTTGTGACAGATCGGCAATGTGGTCATGAAACGGGAACGGCGTCGTCACCAGCACGGTCGTTTCCGGGAAGGTGTGGCCATCGAAGTCGAGGCCCAGCTGGGTACGCACGACGCTGCGCGCGCCGTCGGCGCCGATCAACCAGGTGCCTTCAAATACCTGCTCATGACCCTCGGCGTCGACAGCCTGGACCCGGACCCCCTCGTCGAACTGGCTGAAAGACTGAACGCGCCAGCCACTGTGCACACGCACGTGCGGTAGCTGCGCACGGATGTGCGCCAGCAGGTACTCGGCCAGCCGCCACTGCTCGCACTGCAGACGGTAAGGGTGCGCCGTATGTGCGGCGAGCACGCCCAAGTCGAAGGCCGCGAATTCGCCGGTCGTGTGCCAGCGCACTTGCCAGGTCGGCGCTTTCAGCCCCGCCGCGAGCAGTTGCGCCGTGATCCCGTAGGGCTCGAGCATGTCCAGCGTGGGAGGGTGGAAGGTCGAGGCGCGCAAGTCGCGCGGCACGGACGACGCAGCTTCCAGCACCACGCTGGGGATGCCATGGTGGCCCAGGCGCATGGCGGCACACAGGCCCACGGGCCCGCCACCAACGATGATCACGGGGCGCTGCGGTGAAGCATGAAGTGCCATCGAAAACGTTCCTTTTTTTGCGCTCAGCTGCGTGATGCAGAGGGCGGCTTCGCCACCGGCTGCGTGTGCTCGGCCAGGCGGGCGGACCAGTGGGTGCCGGTCATCCAGCCCGCCAGCGGCAGCGCACCCGGCTCAATGACGTCGACCGCTTTCCAGCCCAGGCACAACATGCAAGACAGCACGGGGACGGTACCGCCCGCGTTGGCCGCCAGAAGCGGCGCGAGCGTCGGCATACCGGTACCGAGCATCAGTACCGCATCGGTGTCGGTGCGCCTGGCCAAAGCCGTCAGCAAGCCACCGGCGGTGTCTGCGCTGAGCGCATAGATCGGGTGAAACGGTGCGGGCTCAGCCGTCACGGCATCCGACTTGGCTGGTTCGGCCAACTCGGCGACAGCGGTCACCTCGAAGCCCTGCGACTGCCAGTAACCGACGCTGGCCTGGGTGAGCGCCGGTGGGTACGGCGAGGCCAGTGCGATGCGCCGCGCACCTAGCGCGCACAGCGCATCGACCACGGCGCTGGCTGCAGTGAACGCAGGCACGCCGAATTCATCGGTCAGTGCGCTCAACAGCGCCGCTTCGCGCTCGCGCCCTGCCAGATAGGACGAGCCAGTACAGGCCAGCGCGAGCGCGCGCACGGGCGCATTGGAGAACTGCCGTGCGGTCTGGGCAGCCACGACGAAATACTCGGCCAGACGCGCCTTGATCGTCCCCTGCCGACTGAGCAAGCGGGCGTTGACATGTGCGAACCCTGCCGGCATCAGGATGCCGAACTCGGGCTCGACAGTGGTGTTGGCCTGTGGCGTCAGCAGCCCGATGAGGCCACGCCGTGCGTATTCGACCGTCATCACGAGCGCGTCACTCGGCGGTGATCTTGGCGTTGCGGATGACTGGCGTCCACTTGGCCGTCTCGCGCCGCAAGAAGGCTTCGAACGCGACCGGACCCAGGCCCACCGGAACCATTCCGGCACTGCGGAGTGTGGTCAGCAGCTCGGGCGACTTCAACGTGCGTTCGAGCTCGCTGCGCAGGCGTTCGATGACCAGCGGCGGCGTCTTCGCCGGTGCCGCGATGCCGAACCAGGCATCCCCCACCGCGCCGGGCACGATCTCGTTCATTGTGGGCACCTCGGGAAACTCGGAGCCGCGCTTGTCGCTGCTGACGGCCAGTGCCCGCAGCTTGCCGGCCTTGATTTGCGGCAATGCCAGAGCCGGTCCGGTGAACATGGCCGCGATCGTGCCGGCAAGCAGGTCGTTCATTGCCGGACCGGTGCCTTTGTAAGGCACATGCACCATGTTCATGTTGCCCAACTGCGCCATCAACTCGCCGGCCAGGAAACCGGCCGAACCGACGCCGGCCGAACCCCAACTGACGCCACCTTTGTCGGCACGCGCCATGTCCACGAAATCCTTGAAGCTCTTGGCGGGGTGGTCGGCGCGCACCACCAGGATATTGGCAAAGCTGCCAAGCAGGAAGATATGCACGAAGTCTTCGATGGGCCGATACGGCATGCGTGCGCTGATCAAGGGCCCGGTGGTGATGGCAGCGCCGTTGGTCAGCGTCAGCGTGTAGCCGTCGGCTGCGGCTTTGGCACCGGCGTCGGTGCCAATGATCGAGCCCGCACCGCCGCGGTTGTCGACGACAACCGTCTGCTGCAAGCCCTCGCCCAGTGCCGCCGCCAAAGCGCGCGCCACGATGTCGGCCGAACCACCGGGCGCGAACGGCACGATCAGCTTCAGCGGCTTGCTCGGAAACGCCGGCTGCGCACGCGCCACTGTGGACATCGACGCTGCAGCAGCCGTCATCATCCAGCAATGAAAGCGCCGACGCGTCGGCGCATGAAGATAAGCTGGGTCAGATTTCATCGCGGCACGGCCCGGGTAGAACGCGGGCAATCAAGAAGGCTCGGACTGCTTTGTACTATTGATAGGACAAAAAGACAATGGCATCGACCCGACAATACAATTCAAAGGTGACGACCGTGGGCGACTTTCTGCCGCTGCCCAAGTACCACCGCGTGTACCTGGTGCTCAAAGAGCGCCTGCATGAGGGTCTCTACGACCAGCGACTGCCCGGCGAGTTGGAGCTTATGGGGGAGTTCGCCGTCTCGCGAGTGACGATTCGAAAGGCGCTGAGCAACTTGGCTGCCGAAGGCTTGATCGTCCGCACCGCCGGGCGGGGCACCCGCCGCGCCGAACAAGCCGAGCCCGCCGGGACGGCACAACGCAATGACAGCAGAGTCGGTGCCCTGGCGGCCGGTCGGCGGCCAGGGCTGCTGAACAACCTCGTCACCGTGAGCCGCGGCACGACGCTCGAGGTGATCGAGTACGGGCAAATGCCGGCTACCGAGCCAGTGGCAGCGGCCATGGCGCTGGCGCATGCCGCGCCCGTGCTGCGCGTGGTGCGCGTGCGCAGCAGTCGCGAGGGGCCTGTCTCGCACATCACCACATGGGTACCGGCTGACCTGTCGCGCGGGCTGACGCAGCGGCAACTGGCTCGGCGGCCGATTCTCGAGCTGCTGGAGGACGCCGGTGTCGCCGTGGCGCGCGCGACGCAGACCGTTTCCGCGCGGCAGGCCGATGGAACGGTCGCACGACTTTTGGAGGTGCCTGTTGGCGCAGCACTGCTGAGCGTATCGCGTGTGGTGTTCGACATCCACGGGCGCCCAGTGCAGCTGCTGCACGGCCTTTACCGGCCCGACCGTTACGAGTACGAAATGCAACTGGAACGCTCGACCGAGATCGACGCCAAGATATGGATCACCGAAGAACTCGGCCCGCGCATCGGCTGAGCCACACTAGGCTATGGATGCGTTTTCGATCGCCCCGCCTGAGTGCCACGCACTGCTGATCGTCGACCTGCAGCGCGACTTCATAGACGATGGCGGTGCTTACGCGCGCGGTGGCGTGGCGTCCGCCAGCTTCGCCGCGCTGCCATCACGGGTAGCTCCGTTGGCCCGTGCACTTGCCGCAGCGGGTGGGCTGGTAGTCGCTAGCCGCTTCACGCTGTGGCCCGACGCGCGTGGCGAGCCGATGATTTCTCCACACCTGCTGGCACTGCGACCGTTTCTTCGCCGTGGCGATTTCGCGCCCGGAAGCCGCGGCCACGGCGTGGTCGACGTGCTGGCCCCGCACGTGCACTTGTGCGTCGACAAGGTCGCTTACTCGGCCTTCTTCCAGACTCAACTCGACTGGGTTTTGCGGCATGCCGGTATCCAGTCGCTGTCGGTCTGCGGCATCGTGACCAATGGCGGTGTAGCGAGCACGGTGCGCGAAGCCCATCTGCGTGAGTATTCGGTCGAGGTCCTGGCCGACGGCTGCTCCGCATTGGCACCTGGCGCCCACACGGCCGCACTGGCCGATTTGCAAACGGTGGCTGCAATCGGCTCGATCGCCGACGCACTGTCGCGCTGGCCTGTGGCTGCCTGAGGCGCGCAAACTGGTCACTCAGACAGCGTTGCAGGGCGCCGCTGGGCCAGGGGGCGGCGATCAAGGACGGACTTGGCTCGATTCGGAAAGATATTTAAGGACAGAGCGTTGGCGCGGTTGCTGCCGGCAGAGAGCGCAGCGATCGACATGGTTGCGCGTGAGGTTTGGGTTGGGACGAACACCTTGGAGCGTTGGCGCGAGCGTGCACGGTCGCCTTGAGGCAGTCGTCACGACCGCATCGATGAAAGAGGCTGACAAGAGCGCATGTTGTCGATCGAACGGCGCGTACCCGAGGAGCTGACCAAGTGGTGTGAGCGCCACCACAGCGCTGGCCGCAACCGCGGAACAGGCGCGGCACATGCTGCCGGTGCACCGCTGCATCTGGCCTGCGAAGTCGCAGGCGTCGACCTGCCTGCCGGCCGACGTGATCGGCTTGTGGTTCCACCTGTACCTGATCCTGGACCTGTACAACCGCCGCATGTTCATCCGTACGATCCTCACTCGGGCTGCTGCAAGCATTTTCTTGGCGGCACCTTCAATCACCGGCGTCGGCAGTTGCCCAGAGTGCGGTCCCAGTAGCTGGATAAAACACCAGGTTGCAAAAGCATTGTGCGGCGCGCCGCTGTTGGCCTCGATTGCCTCGCCATCAGGCGAGCGGGACGCCATCAAGACAGACAACCAGAGGAATGGATTCGATGACCCGGCGCAGTGAGGTTCCGGTGGTCGACCTGTTCGCCGGTCGCAGGGGCTTGCGAAGGTTTTCCGTCCATCTATGACAAGACTGGCGCTCGACGCTCCCTGCCACAGAGATGTTGTATAGCGCCCGTAGCGAACTATCTAAGCCGGTAACCGAGGTGACTTTCGATAGCCACTTCGTGAGCACAGAGCCCAACGGTCATCTCCGGCCACCGGTCGAACCTCGTGGGCACGGCCCGGGCACGAAATGGGAACAGGATGGGAACAAAGCAAAACGCCGACCAAGAGGCCGGCGTTTCCCAATTCATAAATTATTGTTTTTATTCGAGAATTTTGGTTGCGGGGGCAAGATTTGAACTTGCGACCTTTGGGTTATGAGCCCAACGAGCTACCAGGCTGCTCCACCCCGCGACAGAACTTAGGATTGTACCGGACCTTTTTCAGGGTGAGACACTTCAATCCGCTTTTTCTTCAACAACCGCCTCAGCAGCAATGTCAGGCCGGTCGACGAGCTCGACGAAGGCCATCGGTGCGTTGTCGCCCACACGGAAGCCCATCTTCAGAATGCGCGTGTAGCCGCCGGGACGCGCCTTGTAGCGCGGGCCCAGCACATTGAAAAGCTTGGCCACGACATCACGGTCGCGGGTGCGATTGAAAGCGAGACGGCGGTTGGCCAGCGTTGGCTCTTTGCCCAGGGTGATCAGCGGCTCGACAACGCTGCGCAGTTCTTTGGCTTTCGGCAGGGTCGTCTTGATCGCCTCATGCATGATCATCGAGTTGCACATATTCCTCAGCATCGCCAAGCGGTGTGAGGTGGTGCGGTTCAGTTTGCGGGGGCCGTTACGGTGGCGCATGGTGCTTTCCTGTCTTTATTGAACCCCGGCCGGATCAGGTACCGGGGGTTGCACATGACGAACGTCGATTAACGCTTGTCGAGGCCCTGCGGGGGCCAGTTTTCCAGTCGTGCGCCGAGCGTGAGACCGCGCGAGGCCAGCACTTCCTTGATTTCGTTCAGGCTCTTGCGGCCCAGATTCGGCGTCTTCAGCAGTTCCGTTTCCGTACGCTGAATCAGGTCGCCGATGTAGTAGATGTTCTCGGCCTTCAGGCAATTCGCCGAACGCACCGTCAGTTCGAGCTCATCGACCGGACGCAACAGAATCGGATCGAAAGGCGTCGGACGCGACACCTGCGTGACCATGCTGTCCAGCGGACTGGGATCGATCTGCGCGAAGAAGGCGAGTTGTTCGACCAGAATGCGAGCGCTCTGCCGGATCGCTTCTTCCGGCGGGATGGAACCGTTGGTCTCGATCTCCATGACCAGCTTGTCGAGGTCGGTACGCTGCTCAACACGGGCGTTCTCGACGGCGTAGCTGACGCGACGCACGGGGGAGAAGGAAGCGTCCAGCACGATGCGGCCGATGCTCTTGGTCGGCTCGTCGCCGTAACGGCGCAGGTTGCCCGGCACGTAACCGCGGCCCTTTTCGACCTTGATCTGCATGTCGAGCTTGCCGCCGTGCGACAGGTGCGCGATGACGTGCTCGGGGTTGATGATTTCCACGTCGTGCGGCGTCTGGATGTCAGCCGCCGTGACGGCGCCTTCGCCTTCCTTGCGCAAAACCAGCGTTACTTCGTCGCGGTTGTGCAGGCGAAAGACCACGCCCTTCAGGTTCAGCATGATATGGACGACATCTTCCTGTACGCCGTCGATCGCCGAGTACTCGTGCAGCACGCCGGCGATGGTCACTTCGGTCGGTGCATAGCCCACCATCGACGACAGCAGCACGCGACGGAGTGCATTGCCGAGGGTGTGGCCGAAACCGCGTTCGAAGGGTTCGAGGGTGGCTTTGGCGCGATGGCCGCCGAGCGGCTCAACCTGGATGGCCTTGGGCTTCAGAAGTGTGGTTTGCATGTGTTCTTTAGTTCCTGTCAATACCCTCGGCTCGTTACACCGATAAGGCTGATGGACCGCGCCGGGTCAGTCTGTGGTCGCTTCGCACCCGGCACGCGAAGCACAACCGAAAACAGGCGGCAGCCGCTGGTGCTTGCTGCCTGAATTTCATCTTGAATTACCTTGAATACAACTCGACAATCAGGGCTTCCTTGATCTCGGCGCCGTGCTGATCGCGATCAGGAACCTTCTTGAAGGTGCCTTCCATCTTGGTGGCATCCACCGTGACCCAGTCGGCAAGGCCAATGGATTGCGCAAGCTTCAGCGCTTCGGTGACGCGCAATTGCGCCTTCGACTTGTCGCGCATCCCGACGGTGTCGCCAGCCTTGACCTGGTACGAGGGAATGTTCACCACAGTACCGTTGACCATCAGCGCCTTGTGCGAGACCAGCTGGCGCGCTTCAGCACGCGTCGAACCGAAACCCATGCGATATACGACGTTGTCCAGGCGCGTCTCCAGCAGCGCCAGCAGGTTGGCACCGGTGTTGCCCTTGCGGCGCTCGGCTTCGGCGAAGTAACGGCGGAACTGCCGCTCCAAAATGCCGTACATGCGCTTGACCTTCTGCTTTTCGCGCAACTGAATGCCGTAATCAGAGGTGCGCGAGCCGCTGGTACGGCCATGCTGACCGGGCTTGCTGTCGAACTTGGCCTTGTCGCTGATCGAACGACGGGCGCTCTTCAGGAACAGGTCGGTGCCTTCACGGCGGGAAAGCTTGGCCTTTGGGCCGAGGTAACGTGCCACTTGCTTATCCTCTAGGTTTTATCTGACGCGGCAGCGGGTCTGCATGCAGACTGCCCGCGCGAGTCCGGCAACGAAAAATCGTGATGCACGGACGGTGGGCTTGAAAATGCGGCTCGAATCCGAACCGCATTCAGGAAAACAGCCGGCTCGCCTGAAGGCTTGCCGGCTTCGGGTAACTCATGATTGTAGCCGCTGCAGCGAAATGCCAACAACGACCCAAACCAACCGCGCTCAGATGCGGCGGCGTTTCTGCGGACGGCAGCCGTTGTGCGGTATCGGCGTCACGTCGCTGATCGAGTTGATGCGAATGCCCAGGGAAGCCAGGGCGCGTACGCTCGACTCGCGGCCAGGGCCGGGGCCCTTGATCCGCACGTCCAGGTTCTTGATGCCCTGCTCTTGCGCAGCACGACCAGCCACTTCAGCCGCGACCTGGGCCGCGAAGGGCGTGCTCTTGCGCGATCCCTTGAAGCCCTGACCGCCACTGGAGGCCCAGGCGAGAGCGCCACCTTGACGATCGGTGATCGTGATGATGGTGTTGTTGAACGATGCATGCACGTGCGCGATGCCGTCCGCCACGTTCTTGCGGACTTTCTTGCTCACGCGGCGCGCAGCGGTGTTGACGGGTGCCTTGGCCATGTCTTGACTCTTTCAGTGTTACTGCAGCGGCTTATTTCTTGAGCGCTGCTGCGCCCTTGCGCGGACCCTTGCGGGTGCGGGCATTGGTGCGTGTGCGCTGGCCGCGGACGGGCAGACCACGACGGTGGCGAAAACCACGGTAGCAGCCCAGGTCCATCAAGCGCTTGATGCTGATCGAGAGCTCGCGACGCAGGTCGCCCTCGATCGTCATGCGGCCGATTTCTTCACGGATCTTTTCAAGATCGGTGTCGGACAGATCCTTGATCTTCTTCGAATACGGGATGCCGGCCACTACGCAGATCTTCTGCGCCGTGGTGCGGCCGATGCCGTAAATCGAGGTCAGCCCGATTTCCGCGTGCTTGTGCGGCGGAATGTTGATGCCGGCAATGCGTGCCATGTTGTTCCTTAAATCAGCCTTGACGCTGCTTGTGACGCGGGTCCGTACAAATCACGCGAACCACGCCCTTGCGGCGCACGATCTTGCAATTGCGGCACATCTTCTTGACGGAAGCGGCGACTTTCATGGTCTTCTCCGTGTGTCTTTACTATCAAATCTTATTTGGCGCGGAACACGATGCGTGCCCGCGTCAAATCGTAGGGCGTGAGTTCAACAGTGACCTTGTCGCCAGGCAGGATGCGGATGTAGTGCATACGCATCTTGCCGGAAATGTGGCCAAGCACCACGTGCCCATTTTCCAGTTTGACCCGGAAGGTGGCGTTGGGGAGATTCTCAAGAATCTCGCCCTGCATCTGGATGGCATCGTCTTTGGACATATCAGCTCGTCTTGAAGTTGGCCTTCTTGAGGAGCGATTCGTACTGTTGGCTCATCACGTAACTTTGAACCTGCGCCCAGAAGTCCATCGTAACCACCACGATGATCAACAAGGACGTGCCGCCGAAATAGAAAGGCACGTTGTACTTCAGGACCAGGAACTCGGGCAGCAAGCAGACGGCGGTGATGTAAACCGCACCGGCCAACGTCAAACGTCCCAAAATTCGATCAATGTGCTTCGCAGTCTGGTCACCCGGACGGATACCCGGAATGAACGCGCCGCTCTTCTTCAAGTTGTCAGCGGTCTCGCGGCTGTTAAATACAAGCGCTGTGTAGAAGAAGCAGAAGAAAACAATCATCGACGCATACAGCAACACGTAGACTGGCTGTCCGGGCGACAGCCCGCCAGCTAAGTCTTTCAGCCAGCGCAGGCCCTCGCCGGTAGCGAACCATCCCACCACAGTGGCCGGCAACAGGATGATCGAGCTGGCGAAGATCGGCGGTATCACGCCCGACATGTTCAGCTTCAACGGCAAGTGCGAAGACTGTCCACCGTAAACTTTGTTACCGACCTGGCGCTTGGCGTAGTTCACCAAGATCTTGCGCTGTCCACGCTCAACAAAGACCACTGCGAAGGTCACAAAAACAATTACAGCAATGATGAATAAGCAGGCTACCGGACTCATTGCACCGGTGCGCACCAATTCGAACAAGCCGGCAATAGCGTTAGGCAGACCTGCAACGATGCCGCTGAAGATCAATATAGAAATGCCGTTACCCAATCCGCGCTCGGTGATCTGCTCGCCCAACCACATCAAAAACATTGTGCCAGCCACCAAGCTGACCACCGTCGTCATGCGGAAACCAAAACCCGGTGACATCACCAAGCCCTGAGAACCTTCCAGAGCGAGCGCGATGCCCAGGCTTTGAAAGATGGCCAGACCCAAAGTGCCGTAACGTGTGTACTGCGTGATCTTGCGCTTGCCGGCTTCGCCCTCTTTCTTGATTGCCTCCAGCGACGGCACCACGTAGCTCATCAGTTGCATGATGATCGACGCGCTGATGTAGGGCATGATGCCCAGCGCAAACACGCTGAACCGGCTGAGCGCACCACCACTGAACATGCTGAACATACCCAGGATGCCGCCGCTCTGACTCTTGAAGAACTGGGCGAAGGCAGCCGAATCGATGCCAGGCACAGGAATGTGCCCGCCGATACGGTAGACCACCAGCGCCAACAACAAGAACACGACCCGCCTTTGCAAGTCGCCGAACTTACCGCTCTTGGCTAGCTGATTCGCGTTCGTTGCCACTCGCAGATGTTCCTAGATTAAGCCGCTACCGGCGCGGGCTTTTTTGGCAGCTTCCTGAGCACCGGCACTGCCACAACTGCCTCGACTAGACCACCAGCAGCTTCAATCGCGGCCTTGGCACCAGCGGTAGCCGTAACACCACTCAGCACGACTTTGATGGTCAATTCGCCCGACTTGATAACTCTCACGTGCTTGATCAACTGGCGCACCAACCCGGCAGCTTTCAGGGTCAACAGATCGACTTCAGTAGAGCCCAGCTTTTCTAGAGCGGACAAGGTTACTTCACCGTTGAACTTCAGCTGAGCCGATTTGAAACCACGCTTGGGCAGGCGACGCTGCAGCGGCATCTGACCGCCTTCGAAGCCGACCTTGTGGAAGCCACCGGCGCGGCTCTTTTGGCCCTTGTGACCGCGACCTGCGGTCTTGCCCAAGCCAGAACCAATGCCACGACCTACACGGCGACGGTTCTTCTTGCTGCCTTCTGAGGGCTTGATCGTATTGATGAACATCAGAGCACCTGAACCAGGTAATCGACTTTGTTGATCATGCCGCGCACTGAAGGAGTGTCTTCCAGCGTGCGCTGGCTGTTCACCCGGCGCAGGCCGAGGCCGCGCACGGTGTCGCGGTGCGACTGGCGCGTGCCGGCCACGCTCTTGACGAGCTTGACGGTGAGGGTCTTCTTTTCAGACATGGGAATTCTCCGCTGGGCGATCAGTTGAAGATGTCTTCGACCGACTTGCCGCGCTTGGCAGCGACTTGGCCCGGCGTCGTCGAGCGCTTCAGCGCGTCGAGGGTGGCACGGACCATGTTGTAGGGGTTGGTCGAGCCAAGGCTCTTGGCCACGATGTCGGTCACACCCATCACTTCGAAGACAGCGCGCATCGGGCCGCCAGCGATGATGCCGGTACCCGCAGCGGCCGGTGCCATCAACACTTTGGCAGCTCCGTGCTCACCGCGCACGTTGTGGTGGATCGACCCATTCTTCAAGCTGACCTTGGTCATGTTGCGGCGAGCCGCTTCCATGGCTTTCTGCACGGCCACCGGAACTTCCTTGGCCTTGCCCTTGCCCATGCCGATACGGCCATCGCCATCACCCACGACGGTGAGTGCAGCGAAGCTCAAGGTGCGACCGCCCTTGACGACCTTGGTGACACGGTTGACCGCGATCATCTTTTCCTTGAGCCCGTCGTCATTCGCTTCGGTCTGCGCGCGGGGAGTGAACTTTGCCATCTTGATATTCCTGTGCTCAGTCTTGGCTTAAAACCGGAGGCCGGCTTCGCGAGCAGCGTCTGCCAGTGCCTTGACGCGTCCGTGGTAGGCGAAGCCCGAACGGTCGAATGCCACTTTCTCGATGCCGGCGGCCTTGGCCTTCTCGGCGATCCGCTTGCCGATCAGGGCTGCGGCGGCTTTGTTGCCACCCTTGCCCTCTGCGCCCAGCTGAGTGCGAACTTCCTTCTCCGCCGTGGACGCGCTGGCCAGCACCTGAACGCCATCGCTGGACACGATGCTGGCGTAGATGTGCAGATTGGAGCGGTGCACCGCCAGGCGCACAGCACCCTGCAGCGCAATGCGCACACGGGTCTGGCGCGAGCGGCGCAGGCGTTGTTCTTTCTTGGTCATGCTCATGGCTGCGCTCCTTACTTCTTCTTCGTCTCTTTGATCGACACCCGCTCACCGACGTAGCGGATGCCCTTACCCTTGTAGGGCTCAGGCGGACGAAAGGCGCGAACCTCGGCAGCCAATTGGCCGACAACTTGACGGTCCGCGCCCGAGATCACGATCTCGGTTTGCGTCGGCGTTGCCACCTTGATGCCAACAGGCATGTCTTTGACGACGGGATGCGAAAACCCGATCTGCAGATTCAGCTTTTGGCCGGCGGCCTGGGCACGAAAGCCGACGCCAACCAAACTGAGCTTCTTCTCGAAGCCCTTGCTGACACCACCGACCATATTCGCAACAAGAGCACGCATCGTGCCGCTCATCGCATCGGCCGCCGATGAATCGTTGAACGGAGTAAACGTCAACTTGCCAGCATCGTTCTGGATCACAACCAGCGGGTTCAGCGCCCGCACCAAAGTGCCGTTGCTGCCCTTGACCGTGATCTGATCGGCCGAGATTGCCACGTCCACGCCTTGCGGCACGGCGACGGGCATCTTTCCTACGCGGGACATAGTGCTGCTCCCTTTAAGCGACGTAGCAAAGGACTTCGCCACCGACACCGGTCTGGCGAGCCTTGCGATCGGTCATGACGCCCTTGGGCGTGGTGACGATCGCCACACCCAAACCGTTCATGACCTGCGGGATCGCGTCACGGCCCTTGTAGATCCGAAGACCTGGGCGACTGACGCGCTCGATGCGCTCGATAACCGGGCGACCGGCGTAATACTTCAACGCGATTTCGAGTTCGGCTTTGCCGCCTTCGTTCTTCACCGCGTAGCCTTCGATGTAACCCTCGTCTTTCAGCACCTGCGCGATAGCAATCTTCAACTTCGAAGATGGCATCTTGACAGCCGCCTTGTCCACAGCTTGCGCATTGCGGATTCGGGTCAGCATGTCGGCGATGGGATCACTCATGCTCATGGTTTGCTCCTGATCGTCTCGCCGGATTACCAGCTGGCCTTGACCATGCCGGGAATGTCACCCTTGAAGGCAAGTTCGCGGATCTTGTTACGGCCCAACCCGAACATCTTGAAAGTGCCACGACCGCGGCCCGTCAGGGCACAGCGGTTGCGCAACCGGGTGGGGTTCGCGTTGCGGGGCAGCTTTTGAAGCTCCAGCCGCGCCATGTAACGCTCTTCGTCAGAACGGTTGGCGTCATTAGAAACAGCCTTGAATTCGGCGTATTTCTTGGCGTACTTGGCAACCAGCTTCTCACGCTTTTCTTGACGCTGGATGACGGAAAGTTTGGCCATTTGTCGTATTCCTTGCTGCGTTCAGTTCTTGAACGGGAACTTGAACGCCACGAGCAATGCCTTGCATTCGTCGTCGTTCTTCGCACTGGTGGTGATGCTGATATTCATCCCGCGGATCGCGTCGATCTTGTCGTACTCGATTTCCGGAAAAATGATCTGCTCTTTAACACCGATGTTGTAATTGCCACGACCGTCGAAGCTGCGACCCGAAATCCCGCGGAAGTCGCGCACTCGGGGCAGGGCCACCGTGACGAAACGATCCAGGAATTCGTACATGCGCACGCCGCGCAGCGTGACCATGGTGCCGATGGCCTGGTTCTCGCGGATCTTGAATCCGGCGATAGGCTTCTTGCTCATGGTCACCACGGGCTTCTGGCCGGCAATCTTGGTCAGGTCGCTGACGGCAGCGTCCATGACTTTCTTGTCCGAAACCGCTTCGCTCACACCCATGTTGAGTGTGATTTTCTGCAAGCGAGGCACCTGCATGATCGAGGTGAAGCCGAACTTGGCCATCAATTCAGGAACGATTTTCTCGCGATAGATCGCCTGCAGGCGGGCTTGCGCGACCGGACCCTGATTGGCAGGACCTGCTTGGGCTGTTGATTGTTTCTTTGCCATGACGATGATTTTCCGTTTAGGCCTTGATCTCTTCGCCGCTGGACTTGTAGACCCTCACGCCGTTGTCCTTTGACTTGCGGGCAACCTGCTCATCCTTGCTCAGCAACTTGATCGCAACGCGATCAGCCTTGCCGGTTGCTGGATTGAAGATGGCCACATTCGACTGGTGAATCGGCATGGTCTTGTCGACCACACCACCCGTCGTACCCTTGAGCGGATTCGGCTTGACGTGCTTCTTCAAAACATTGATGCCATCGACGACGATCTTGTTTTCGTCAACGCGCAACGAAACAGTGCCGCGCTTGCCCTTGTCGCGACCGGTGGTCACGATGACCTGGTCGCCTTTGCGTAGTTTGTTCATGGTCGGTGTCCTTGCTGCGCGCTTTACAGCACTTCCGGAGCCAGCGAAACGATCTTCATGAAACGCTCGGTGCGCAGTTCGCGCGTCACCGGGCCGAAGATGCGGGTGCCGATAGGCTCGAGCTTGGCATTGAGCAACACGGCCGCATTGGCGTCAAAGCGGATCAACGAACCATCTTGGCGGCGAACACCCTTGGCGGTACGAACCACCACGGCGCTGTAAACCTCGCCCTTTTTGACGCGAGAACGCGGCGCGGCTTCCTTGATGCTGACCTTGATCACGTCACCGATGCCAGCGTACCGACGCTTGGAGCCGCCGAGTACCTTGATGCACATGACGGATTTGGCACCCGTGTTGTCGGCTACATCGAGCCGAGTTTGCATTTGGATCATTGTGTCTGTCTCCCCAACTTACCCGCTGCTTTGGTTTTGCAACCTGCTGCGGCCAGTCTTGGGCCCGTGTATGGGTGGATCTGCTCGCCTGAATGCAACTTGGTCGAAGCCCGGCTTGAAACCGTCAGCTTCTTTATCGCTACGCGAGCAGCGAAGCATTTGAGTATGGCACGAAATGCGGCGCAGTGTCAACACACCGGCGCGCATTTCGCATGATGCATGTCAGGTCAGCAAAGCCCGAGCTTGCGAGAGCATCGTTGCCGCGTCGCTGACTTCGAACTTGCCCGGGCCTTCGACATTCAACGACTTCACGACGCCGTCCACGACCAGCATCGAGTAGCGCTGCGAGCGCACGCCCATGCCCCGTGCGCTGAGGTCCAGCGTCAGGCCGGCTGCCTTCGTGAAGTCGGCGCTGCCGTCGGCCATCATGCGCACCTTGCCGTTCGCCTTCTGTTCGCGTCCCCACGCGCCCATGACGAACGCATCGTT
>JBBQAI010000129.1:0-11795 GCA_038316205.1 Burkholderiales bacterium | reverse complement strand
TGCTCAGCCTTTTCAAGGTTGCTATGCCAGAGGCACCATCGCAACTTGCCGACTTCGTCCTGCAAGACCTTCTTCGTCACCTGCTCCGTCTCGGAAGCAGGCCGAAGGCCCTGAACGATCTGCTCCAGATGCCGAATCCGCATCGAGATGTGAGGGAGTGGCCAAAAACGGAGGCAATCGCCCGATCCTGAATCGGGCGCCGAAGTACCGCCCATCGAGCCGTGCCAATGGTGCTAGCATCTGCGGCCTTGACCGTCGGTAACTTTGCTCTGGCTGCCGCAATCGCCGGTTGCCCCTGTTTTTGGCCGCTCCCTCGGCAACGCAACTGGCCCAGTTTTCCGCGTGAGTCAACCATGTTCCCTCCGAAGCGAACGACTATGATGAAGCGGTCCAACGAGACGGAGGTGGTCAAGTTGAAGTCGGCCGGGGCGACGACACCATACCGATCACACGGCCGTCCGCAACAAGGACTGAATCAGCCGATGAACGACGAGACTCAAGAAGTGGTGCAACAGACCTGCGACGTGCTGGTCATCGGGGGGGGGCCGGCCGGCTCAACCATAGCCAGTATGCTGGCGGACAAAGGCCACGAAGTCGTGCTGCTCGAAAAGTGTCACCACCCCCGTTTTCATATCGGTGAATCACTGCTGCCGGCCAATCTGCCCTTGTTCGAGAAGATGGGTATTGCCGAAGACATCAAGGCAATTGGCATGTTCAAGCCGGGTGCCGAGTTCGTGTCGCCGCAGCACAATGCTTCACAGGTGTTTCACTTCGCCCAGGCATGGGACAAATCCATGCCACATGCCTATCAAGTCGAGCGGTCTGTGTTCGACTACATCCTGATACGGCATGCAAAGCGCAAGGGTGCCAATGTGCACGAAGGCTGCAAGGTGACGGCTGTGGATTTTCTGCCCGAGGGCGGCGCCCAGGTGATGGGTCGACACGAAGGCGGCCGTGACCAGCGCTGGAAGGCACGTTTCGTGGTCGATGCATCAGGTCGAGACACATTCCTTGCGAACCGCTTCAAGACCAAGCACCGCAATCCGCAACACAATAGCTCCGCCCTGTACGGACACTTCAGACGTGCAAGCCGCACCCCAGGCAGTGCCGAGGGCAACATCACCGTTTTCTGGTTTGACCATGGCTGGTTCTGGTTCATTCCCCTGTTGAACGGGCTCACCAGCGTAGGGATGGTGACTTGGCCCTACCACATGAAGACGCGTGGACGGCGCAGCCTGCAGCAATTCCTCATGGACAACATCGCTACCAGCCCCGATCTCGAGGCTCGCTTGCGCGATGCCAGCCTGGCCAATGAGGTGGAGGCGACCGGCAACTTCTCCTACGAGTCCAAACAGAGTCATGGACAAGACTACCTGCTGCTGGGGGATGCATTTGCCTTCATCGACCCCGTGTTTTCGTCTGGAGTGTGGCTGGCCATGCACAGCGGTGTCGTCGGTGCCGACACGATTGATACCTGTTTGAAAAAGCCCTCGGCAAAAGTTGCAGCGCTGAAACACTTCGACCACCAGATGCGGCGCGGTCCTCGGGTATTTTCATGGGTCATCTACCGGGTCACCAATCCCATCATGCGCGACTTTTTCATGGGCCCGCGCAACTTTTTCCGGGTGCAAGAGGCGCTGCTGTCCCTGCTCGCGGGCGACGTATTTGGCAAGACGCCTATCTGGCGCTCTATCTTCATGTTCAAGTTGATGTACTACGTCGCCAACCTGATGCAGCCGAGGCGCGCATTCATGGCCTGGAAGAAACGGCGGTTCAACATTCGCAGAGTTGAAGAGGATGCGTTGTACAACGCTTAGGCCGTCTCATGCGCCCAGGCCTCTCTTTTCAACAGGCTGAAATTCCCGCTGCCGCTGATGGATAGTCGAAAATTACTCCGCCTGCGTGAACCCCGATGAGTGAGCGAGTTCTGCAGCGAAAAAGTGCATTGTGGACACTGTACGAGCATGTTGCGATGTTCGTCGGCCTTTTCAGCCTTGTGTTGATTTGCCTGGCCTGCCTGCCAATTTCCATGCTGCTGTATCCGCTGCTGTCCAGGCGAACCGGGCAGGCGCTGGGGCGGCGGATGATCCAGTGGGCCTGCGCGCTGTACCTGCGCCTGCTAAGTGCGCTGTGCGACTGCCGTTTCGATCTGTCCGAACTGGACCAGCTTCGCGACGCCGGGCCACTAATCATTGCCGCAAATCATCCTTCGTTGCTCGATGCGGTGCTGATCGTCTCACGCCTGCCCACCGCGGTGTGTGTGATGAAGTCCGGCCTGAACGACAACCTGTTGTTCGGGTCGGTTGCCCGTCTTGCGCGCTACGTACGAAACGACGATGCAATGCAAATGCTCCGATGCAGCCGCGACGAATTGCGCCTGGGCGCGCAACTGGTGATGTTCCCCGAGGGAACGCGCACCCTGCGATTTCCACTCAACCCACTCACGCCCACGCTGGCCATGATCGCCCGCCGGTCCGGCGCTCCGGTGCAGACCGTCCTGCTTGAGTTCTCTTCGCCCTACCTGGGCAAGGAGTGGCCCCTTTGGCGCAAGCCCTGTTTGCCGCTGCGCTGCCGCGCCCGCCTGGGACGAAAGTTCGGTGCGTCCACGGATTACGCCCAACTCACGCGAGACCTTGAAACTTACTTCCGCGACGAACTGCCACAGGAGCAGCCCGACGCGCCCCACCAGTGACTGATTCCCTGCCTAGCCCGTCTTCAACGCATCTGGTACTGATTCCGAGCTACAACCCCGGCTCCCAGGCACTGATCACAGTGCGCCAGGCGCGTGCGCATTGGAATCCCGTTTGGGTGGTCGTAGATGGCAGCACCGATGGCAGCGACGCTCAATTGCAGGCCCTCGCCGCCGAGGATACGGGACTACGGGTAATCGTCCTTGCACACAACCAGGGCAAGGGTGCGGCCGTGCTAGAAGGCATTTCGCAGGCCGCGAAGGCGGGCTTCACCCATGCGCTATCCATGGACAGCGACGGGCAGCATCCAGCCCAGTCCATCCCCCGTTTCATGGCGGCCTCACAGGGCTCACCAGGTGCCATGGTGCTGGGCAAGCCGGTGTTTGGTGCAGAGGCGCCAGCCCTGCGTGTCAACGGGCGCAAGGTGTCCAATGGCTGGGCCAATCTGGAAACCTTGTGGATGGGCATTGGCGATTCACTCTACGGCTTTCGCGTCTATCCCATCGCGCCGCTGATTCGCACCATGCGCAGCACCCGCTTCATGCGCCGCTTCGACTTCGATCCGGAGGCCGTAGTGCGACTGTGCTGGTCCGGCGTTCGTCCCATCAACATCGACGCCCCGGTGCGCTACCTGTCCATGGAAGAAGGTGGCGTATCACACTTCAATTACCTGCGTGACAACACCCTGCTGACCTGGATGCACATGCGCCTCTTTCTCGGCTTCCTGCTGCGCCTGCCTCAGCTGATCTGGCGCCGCCTGCACCCTGTTGGAGGTTGACATGACCGAGGCAAACGCACCTGCCGCACCCACCAGTGCACTGAAGTCCGACCGGCGCCTGGGTCAGTATTTCGCGAACGAGGACGAGCGTCGAGCCGTCACCCGGGCCATGTTCGACCAGGCTGCCACGGGCTACGACAGCACGGAAAGCCTGACCGCTCTTGGAAGCGGCTCCCGGTACCGGCGCGAGGTACTGCGACACAATGGACTGGCGGCTGGCATGTCGGTGCTCGACGTTGCTGCCGGCACCGGCCTGGTGACGGCGGCGGCCCTGGAATTGGTCGGCCCCCATGGAAAGGTTTGGGCACTCGATCCTTCCCCCGGCATGCTCGCCGAACTCCGCAAAAAAATGGATGTAGAGACCATTGAAGCCTATGCCGAGTCCATTCCGCTGTCCGATGGGCTGGTCGACTTCGTTTCCATGGGTTATGCCTTGCGCCACGTTGGCGATTTGGACCAGGCGTTTGCCGAGTACTACCGCGTGCTCAAGCCACACGGGCGCGTCTGCCTGATGGAGATCAGCCGCCCGCGCAATATCGTGCTGCGCGGCCTGCTGCGTTTTCATATCGCCGTGCTGGTGCCAACCCTGGCCAGGCTATCCCGCCGCCACGAACACGTGCGAAGGTTGTGGGCGTATTACGGCGACACGATCGAAGCGGCGTTGGAGCCCGAACTGATACTTGACGCGCTGCGTCGCGCCGGGTTTTCGGACGTACAGTGTGATGTGAGCATGGGTGTGTTTCGCGAATACATCGGGCGAAAAATCTGACCGGTGCCAGCGACTAAGCTAAATCATCCCGCCATTGATCGAAATGACCTGCCCCGAGATGTAGGCTGCCTGGGTCGAGGCCAGAAAGCCCACCAGATCGGCCACCTCGTGTGGCTGCCCGACACGCAGCATTGGCACGAGGCGCTTCACGGCTTCGGCGTCAAACTTTCCTTCGATCATTCCGGTATCGATCAACCCCGGGGCGACGGCGTTCACCGTCACACCGCGGCTTGCGAGCTCCAACGCCAGCGATTTGCTGGCCGCGTGCAGCGCCCCTTTAGCTGCCGAATAATTGACTTGCCCCCGATTGCCAGCAACAGCTGCGACGGACGAAATGCTGATGATCCGGCCCCAGCGTGTGCGGATCATAGGCATGGTCAGTGGTTGTGTCACGTTGAAGAATCCGTTGAGCGACACGTCCACCACGCGGTCCCACTGCTCGCCCCGCATGCCGGGAAAAACGGCATCGTCATGGATGCCCGCGTTGTTGACCAAGATCTGGATAGGACCTGTCTGAAGCAGCAGTTCGATGGCCGCATTCGCCGCCACCCGATCGGTCACATCGAACGCCACTGCTTGCGCGCTCCCGCCATGTTGCCGAATTTCAGCCACTAGCACCTCGGCACGGTCCAGCCCCTTGTTGGCATGCACGATCACGTGCAGCCCGTCTGCCGCCAGACGGCGGCAAATCGCCGCGCCTATGCCGCCACTGCCGCCGGTTACCAGTGCGCGCCTGTGCGCCACTTCTGGGGGTGTTTTCACACGGCTTGCCCGTCCAGTACCACCGATGCGCGCCCGGCCATCAGGCACACACTATCGTGTTCAAGCTCAAACCGGTAAAGCACCAGGCGGGCATCACCGGACAGTCGCTCGGCGCTGACACGGATCAGCCCGGTCAAGTTGTCCAGTCGATCAACATAAAGGACCAGACCACGCACACTGGCCAAGTAACCCTGGCTGACGGCCGTCGCCTCAGGGGCCAACAAGGCGCCGTGCACCGCCATGGCCTGCCCGGCGTACTCCACACCCATCACAGCACCCAGTCGCCCCTGCGCGCGCAAGGGATGTTCAGGCGCGCTGTGACTGGTGGCGTCACAGACGATGCGCTGTTCGCTCCACTGCAGCACCGATTGCAACAGGCACATGCTGCCCTGGTGCGGAATATGCGAGGCGATCCAGTCGTGGTTCAACACAGCATCACACCCAGCACCAGTTGCAGGTCAGACAGGTAGTCCAGCACCACCGTGCCGCTCTGCCCACGCGCAATGCGCTCCAGCAATGGCAGGGAACGCAGAGCCGGGATGCCCACGCGCAAGGCTTCCAATCCAGGGTCGACCAACACATCGGGAGCTTGCCTGGCCGGGGTCAGTTCTATGCGCGCCAGTGATGCAGCACCGCGAGACGGGCTGAGCAGCAACGCCACACCCGCGCAATCTGGGGTGTTGCGCTTGGCGAACAAGGGCTGGGGGTACTCGCTGTCGTACGAGATCAGCAGGACCGCTCGACTGTCAAATGCCACCTGAGCCAAAGCGTCGAGCAGGCCGGCGCCGAAACTGGCGTCGAACGCGCAGATCACCTGACACGGGGCCATGCTGCGGGTGGCTATGCCCCAGTAGCCTGCGGCGGCGTTATGGACAGAATTATGGAAACGCGTTGGTGATATCTGGCGGTCGTCGGTTGCCAATTGCGCACACAACGCATGGCAGTTGTGACCATCAGCGCCCGAAGCCGCGAACACGGTGGCCAGTGTGGAGGCATTCGCGCCTGCTCGGGCCACTGCCTCCAAACCCAGGCCCAGGCTAAGCCTGACCACGCGGCTGGCGCGTCTACGCTCAGCCGGCGGCAACAGGGCGGGCGGCGGCAGCAGCGACGGCGCGCAAACGAAAGGCTGTTCGCCGCGCAACACGGCCGTTGCGGCTGGCCAGTCGGGCAGCCCGGGTGCGATGAAGCCGATACCATCAATCCAGGCTTGCAACGGCTGTACCGTCACACTCATTCGGCCACTCCCAGGACCAGGCTGCAATTGGTGCCACCAAATCCAAACGAGTTGGTCAGGGCGTGCCGCACCCGGTGTTCGCGACCGTGCAACAGGTAATTGATTGCAATGGCGGGGTCCAGCGTGCGCGTCCCCGGGCTGCCAGGCAGTCGGCCATCGGTCAGTGCCATCGCGCACACAACGGCTTCAATAGCACCGGCCGCGCCCAGCGTGTGACCGGTGGCACCTTTGGTGGAATTGCAGGGCACGCCCGGACCAAACAGGTCGGCGACGGCCTGCCCTTCGGCGGCGTCATTGGCTGGCGTGGCCGTGCCATGCAGATTGATGTAATCGATGTCGCCAGTAGCCAGGTTTGCACAACGCAGGGCAGATTCCATGGCCATGCGGGCACCCAATCCTTGCGGGTGCGGTGCGGACATATGGAACGCATCACTCGACTCTCCCACGCCCAGCAGCAAAACGGTGCCTGGACGCGGCTTGCCGGCGCGTTCCAGCAAGGCGAAGGCCGCGCCCTCGCCAATTGAAAGACCATTGCGCGAGGCATCGTAAGGGCGGCAAGGTTCGCAAGACGTCAGTTGCAACGAAGAAAAGCCGTAGAGCGTGGTCAGGCACAAGGAGTCGGTACCCCCCACGACCGCCGCGTCGATGCTGCCCAGCGCGAGTTGGCGAGCCGCCGCGGCAAATACTTTGGCGCTGGACGAGCAGGCCGTGGATATGGCCATGGCCATGCCTTGCAAGCCAAAGTACGCCCGAGTGAACTCGGCCAGCGAAAAGGCATTGTGGGTGCCGCGGTAATGGAAGTCGCCCGGCAAGGCCCCGGTCTCGGAATCGCGCCGACGGTAGGCGAGCTCAGTCTGCAGAATGCCCGCCGTGCTGGTGCCCAGAAACACGCCAACGCGACCGGCACCGTGACGGGTCACTGCGTCGCGCACGGCGTCGGCGAAATCGTCAGTCTCCAGGCCCATCTGCACCAGGCGATTGTTGCGGCAGTCATAGTCGGCAAGTGCAGCTGGCAGCACCTGCGCGTCGACGCCGGGGACTTCACCAATCCAGGTGTCGAGCTGCACGGTTTCGAATCGGCAGGGAGCCAGTCCACTGCGCTCCTTTGCCAGCGCGTCGCGCGTCCCGTCCAGTCCACTAGCCAGGCAGGTGGTCAGGGTGTAGGCGGTGAGTTGGATAGGGGACAAAACGCAATGCGGCGTGGTCAAAGCGGTAATCTTAGGGCATTGGTCCCAATGGCCCGCTTCTCAACGCACGCGGCATACCAGCATCACATTGGCAAACGGCTTACCCGCGCTCATATTGGCGCTCGCGACGTCAAACCCGATACCAGTCAAGAGCTTCTTCCATTCAGACAGCGTCCGGCAATAAAGGTGCGGCAGGCGGTGACCCCGCGCAAAGGTCACCACGTGATCGACCCAGTTGGACACATGGAATGGCAGGCCCCCGGCCGCGTCACCGATGCGGGTCAGAAATACTCCACCGGGCGGCAGGGCAGCGTGGATGCGCTGCAGGACGTGGGTCTGCTGGGCATGGTCGAAATAGTGCAACGCGTCCAGGATGGTGATGAGGTCGGGCCGCCCGAAGTCAGCGTGGTTCATGTCGCCTTGCTCGATGCGCACCAGCGGGTGGCCGGTGCCAAACGCCCGCGCCGCTCGGTCTACATCGCTTTGCATAAGCTCGATGCCACGCAGACTCAGTGGTCGAGGAGCCGGAGCCCAATCGTGCGGCCAACAACCTTGCTCGTACAACTGGCGGGCCGCCAGCAGCCAGGCAAACAGGCTGCCTTGCCCGCAACCCAGGTCCAGAAAATGGCCCTGGGCTGGCAAGCTACCGCGTCTGAGCAACTCGCGAAAGATGGGATCGGTGCCCAGTTTGCCGTATGCGTAGTGGTAGGCGAATTTACCGCTGGACTGGAACGGTGCGGCGGCCTGACCCAGCAACGCGGGCAAGAAGTCGGAACTCATGTCAGTTATCCCTATCGCTGCGCGCCACCCACGACGCAGGAAACGGCGGCAAAAAGTTGGGGCGGCGTCCGGCCATTCCGAAGGCGCGATGATGGCCACCTCGGAGGGAATCGAACGCAATGTTCCTGGAGGCAGTTTCATGTTTGCGCTTCTTTCAGCGTCACAGCCCGAACGTTAGCCGAAGTCACACGCGCCAGCAGTGCGGGCAGGGCGGCAACGATCACGGGCTGGCCGTCGGCGCCGCGGGCGGCGTTGCCGTCGTGCAGCAGCAAGATGTCACCCGGCGCGAGGCCACGCGTGAGCCGCTGCACCATTCGCGGCGCATCGCAATGCACGGTGTCAAATGCGCGCCGTGTCCATGACGCCAGCTGCAAACCCAGTTCACGCAAAACCGGATCCAGGAACGGATTGCGCAGACCCGCCGTCGCCCGGAAAAAGGCCGGTGCCTGCCCGGTGATTTCGGCCAGCGTCGCCTGGGCAGTCTCAATATCGGCGCGCATACGGGCTGGTCCCCAAAGTGCAAACGCATTCGAATGCGCGTCACCATGGTTCTCGACCCGGTGCCCTCTGCGCACGATGTCGCGGCACAAGGCAGGCGACGCGCGGGCTCGGCGCCCGATACAAAAGAAACTGGCCTTCATGCCGGCCACGTCCAGCAGGTCGAGGACCTGCGGCGTGACGGCCGGATCAGGGCCGTCATCGATGGTCAAGGCCACCTCACGCCGTGCAACGGCTGCGGCCGAGAGTCGGGTGAGATTAGGACCCAGCAGGTCCGAGCGAGGCAGCAGGCCGGCGACGGTGAGCACGGCGTGATTGGCTACCACTGCTCCCAGCGCCCAGGGCCAGCTGGCGGGCATGGCCACTGCCCCGACCACTGCCGCGCCGTGCAGTGCGGCCGAGGCCATTAGGGCAGGGGTGTCCATCCACGCGATCTTCACGCAAGCTCGCCAAAATGGCGGTCCAGAAACCGCTCCCACAGGGGCAACCACGCAGTCCAGTCATGAGCGCCCGGCACCGAATGCAGTTCCGCGCCCGCCATGCACGAAGCAAGACGCTGCATACCGTCAGCAAACCGGTCGTCAACGCCATAACCCATGTACACCTGTCGCGGCCACGCGGGGTCTTTCAACCATTGCCAGAGTCTAAACTCCGAATCCTGCTGTTGCTCAGTTGTGGGTTGCCAGACATTCAGCCCGCCTGAGCGGACAATGCAGTTGCTGGTGATGCGACTGCCCGGATAGGGGGCCAGCAGACACATTCCGCTCAGCGGACCCAAACCCTGCGACAGATAAGACAGCGCCAAATGGCCGCCGCGCGATATGCCGCCTAGCCAGACTTCGTCGTACTCGTCCCGTGCCGGTGCCAGCAGCTGTGTCTCAAGCACCCGTAAGGCATCCTGGTTGTCACCGGTCAGAGCGTGCAGGTCGGGCAGCGTCACATCCAGTGCCAAAAGACGCGATTGCACGGCCGTCAAAACGCCGGCTTCTACCATGTGCTTCGGCGTCATCAACGCGCCGGGCAACAGCACCATGAGCGCCGGTGCCCCGCAACGGTGATGCAATGCAGCTGTCATTGCCCGTCTGCCGGATACACCACCACTGCCGACAATACCAGCGCCAGCAAGGCGCCAGGCCCCACAACGATGCCGATTGCATGCAATACAGGCACCGAGGACAAGGCCATCACGCCAAATCCGATGGCCGTCGTGAGTGTGGCCACCAAAAGCGAAAGCAAGGTGGCAGCGTCAAGCGCTTCGCCACCGGCGACCCGATCAAAAAACAATGCGTAGTTCGACCCTACCGCCACCACCAGTAGCATGCCCACCAGGTGCAGCAGGTGCAGATGTTCGCCCGAAAGGCGAATTGCCGCGATGACACCAACTACGGTCAGAACCAGCGCCAGCAGTACGCGGGCGAGCCGACGCGTAGAGCGAAGCGCCACCGCCAGCAGTAGCACAATCGCCGCAAAGCCCGCCAGCGACAACTGCACAGCCTCGTTGACATAGCCGTTATAGAGATCCTCGAACTCCGTCTTCAAATCGACAAACAGGCCACGGCTGCCGGCCAGCGTGGCGCGCAGTGCCTCTACCGGAATCTCTGCATCGGGTGCCCCGGCCGCCGGGCGCAGCGGCATGACCACATTCCAGCCGTTGCTCCTCGGTGTCAGCATGGCACGCACCACCAACGCCAGAGAACTGCCGTCCAGGTCTTCCAGGTGGAGCGGCCCAGCCCGCCGCGCCGCCTGCACATCGGCGACAAATGGCCCGAGTTTGGAGGCGGACAGGGGCGAGTCCACCAGCGCCCTTTGCAAGCGCGCCTGCAGGATCTCCGAGTCGGGCAGGCTGGCAAGTCGGGCCATCTGCGTGGCTTGGCTGGGCAGGAAACGGGTTGGTGTGTCGTATCCGCCGATCACCCCTCGCTCTACCAACCGGTCCAGCTGCAAGCCCACCTGCTCTGCCGCTTGCAGCGCCTTCTCCAGATCGGCTCCACCGACCAACACCAGATAGCGCGCGTCGGGCGCGGCAAGATCGGCTCGCATCTGGCTGTCTGTGACGGCATCGGCCGGTTTGGTGGTGGACAGCGCGGAGAGGTTGGCATCCCACAGCGAGTCGCGTTGCTGCAACAGGTAGCCGCAGGCCAGCAAGGCCAGCACTGTCACACCCACGCGCAAGCGATGCGCCTGACCCAACATGGGCAGTAGGCGATGTACCCAGCGCCCGGGCGGCGGCACCACCACATCGGTGCCCGCGAGGATAGGGAGGACAAAGCGCGTCACCAACGCTGCCGTGACCACGCCCGACAGGGCATACAGACCCAGTTGGGACAGGCCGGGAAACCCGGAAAACAAGAGCGCCCCGAAACCAAGGGCCGAGGTGAGCACGCCGAGCCGAACCGTCGGCCAGAAGGCGCGTCGCCAGTGGACCAGGCCATTTCGACCGGATTGCACGAAGAAGTAGATGGCGTAATCAACCGCCTCGCCAATCAAGGCCGACCCAAAGCCCACGGTGATTCCAAAGACGGTGCGGTGCACCAGACTTACCACCACTATGCCGGCCAGTGCACCACTGAGCACGGGTAACAGGCCAAGGCCCAGCAAGCGGGGTGATCGGTAGATCCACAACAGCACGGCCACAATGGCCACGGTACTGATCACGAGCACACGGGAAACCTCGCTCTGTATCGTGGCGCGCGCCTGTACGGCAAACTGCCCCGGCCCCGATAGCTGCAACGAAAGACCCCTCGTTCCCGACGCCTGCATGGTCTCGGCAAAAACCTGATGCGCAGTGGTGATCGCTGTCTGCTGACCGTCCGTGTCAGCACCCAGGGCGCGTGTCTGCAACAACAACATGGCGCGCTCGCCATCACGCGAAGCCCAGACGCCGGCCCGGGTATCGGGTTGCGCGCCCGGGTTGAGCTGCCCCAGAATTGCCAGCAGTTCGCCCGTCGGGTCCCGCGTCAGCACCGGCTTGAGCAGCAAACCTGCTGGCGAGGACAGGGTTTGGATAGTCTCACCCACAGCCTCTGCGATGCCCGCTTCGGTGAAGCGTTGCGGGGACACTGCCGGGCTCAGCTGATACCGGTGTCGCAGCAGGAAG
>JBBQAI010000168.1:0-6952 GCA_038316205.1 Burkholderiales bacterium | reverse complement strand
GGGCGCAGGTCCAGCTTGCGGGCCAGACGATCAGTCAGCAACACGCCGTCGCCAGCAGGCACGTGGCTGTGCCCGGACATGTCGACGATGCGGTACAGCTCGGGCTGCAGGGGGTAGCCGCGCAGCTCGCCGCGCTGGCGGCGATGGCCGTTGACCAGGGTCACGGGCACCAGGCGGACGGACTCGACAGCCGTCGCACCGGGCAGGTGTCGCATCTCGGCCAGCGCAGTGTCGCTGACCGGCTCGAAGGTCCACACCGTCACGTCCAGCCGCATCGCCTGGTTGAACTGGTTGTCGATGATGACCTCCATCGCATCGCGCAGGTAGTTGCCCATCACCACCAGCGCCAGCGACGCGGCGACGCCCACCACCGACAGACCGCTGCGCCAGGGCCGGCGCTCGATGTTGCGCAGGATCATGCGCAGCGGCGTGGCAATGCGGGTGACGCCCATGCGCTCGAGCAGCGTGCGCCGGTAGTGGCCAGGCGCCGGCGGCTGCATCGCTTCGGCTGGCGAAAGCCGCACCGTGGCGCGCAAGGTGTTCAGCGTGCCCAGCACGGTGGTGGCCACTGTCAGCGACACGCTGGTGGCCATCAGCCACGGCGCGATGTGGTGCTCGAACAGCGGGAAGCGGAAGACCTCCGCATACATCCCGATGAACAGCCCGCCCAGCACCCGCCCGAGCAGCAGGCCCAATGCCAGACCTGCAGCGGCGATGAGCAGCACCAGCTTCAGGTAGTGCGCAGCGATGGTCCGGTTCGGGTAGCCCAGTGCTTTCAGGGCTGCAATCTGTTCGCGTTGCGTGGCCACCAGGCGCGAGATCACCACGTTGAGCAGGAACACGGCCACGGCCAGAAAGATCGATGGCAACAGCGTGCCCAGCAAGCGTTGTTGCTTGATCTCGTTTTCCACCATCACGTGTGATGTCTGGTCGGCGCGGCCAATCGCTTCACGCCCGCCGTAGCTTTGCAGTGCATTGCCCACGGCGGCGATGACGGCCGTGGCATCGGCCTGCGGTGCCAGGCGCAGCGCGACGCGGTTGAAGGCGCCGGTCATGTCGAAAGCCGCGGCCAGCGCCTCGGCATCGACCCAGAAAACTCCAAAACCACGCTGGTCTGGCGAGCCCCAGAGCCCGGCGAAGATGAATTCGGGCGACAGCGCCACGCCAGCCATGACCAACGTGCGCTGCTTGCCGTTGATCAGCGCGTTCAGCCGCGCCCCGGGCTTCAAACCATGCACGGTGGCGAAGGCCTCGGACACCCAGCACGGCAGCGCGCCGTCGGGCAGTGGCCGTCCGGGTGACAGCGAAGCATCGGCGGCGTAGCCGCTGCGCAGCGTGATCTGGTTCAGGCGCAGGCCGGTGCGGGCGTGGATGCCGATCAGCTGGCCGGTGATGGCGTCGCCAGTTGTCTTGCTTGCACCGTCGACCGCGATGCTGATGCGTACCAGTTCTTCCACCGTGGTCTGCACATCGGCCACGCCAGGCAGCGCGCGCAGCGTTTCGGCAACCGAGTCGGGCGCGCGCTTGACGCTTGCAAACACATCGGCAAAGTGGTTGTCCGTGTAGAAGCGGTCGCGCGCCAGCGCCAGTGAATCCACCGCCGACAAGGTGGTGATGAAGCCGCCGATGCCACTGGCCACCACCAAGGCGATGGTCAGCGCCTGGCTCCACATCAGGCGCAGATCGCGCAGCAGTTTGCGATCAAGCGCCTTCAAAAGAGCGGGCTCACCACGCCAGCTCCGAAGGCGACACTTTGGTGGCGTTCATCTCCACGCCCAGCACGCGGCCGTCGCCCAGCCGGATGACACGGTCGGCCATGCCGGCGATGGCCGCGTTGTGCGTGATGACCACCGCCGTCGTGCCGAGCTCAATATTGATGCGCGCAATGACTTCCAGCACCAGCTTGCCGGTGGCGTAGTCCAGCGCGCCGGTTGGCTCGTCGCACAGCAGCACGTCAGGCTTCTTGACGATGGCGCGTGCGATGGCCACACGCTGCTGTTCACCACCCGAGAGCTGCGACGGAAAGTGGTTGCGCCGTGGCATCAGCGCCACCATCGCCAGCGCGTCGTCAATGGGCATCGGGTGCGGCGCAATGTCGGTGACGAGCGCAAGGTTCTCGAACACGGTCAGGCTGGGGATCAGGTTGTAGAACTGAAACACGAAACCGACGTGTTCGCGCCGGTAACGCGTGAGGTCGGCCTCCCCTGCGCCGCTGAGCGTCAGGTCCCCGAAATGCACCTCGCCACTGCTGGGGACGTCCAGCCCACCCAGGATGTTGAGCAGCGTGGACTTGCCGCTGCCCGAGGCGCCCAGCAGCACCACGAACTCGCCACGCCCGATATCCAGGCTGACATCGCGCAGGGCATGCACTTGCGCCTCGCCCGTGCCATAGACCTTGCTCACGCCGCGCATGCTGAAGACCGGTGCAGCAACCCTTGCAACGCCCGCCCCGCCAGCCCCTCCAGCGCCTCCCGCCGCTGCGGCGTCAGTGGCTGGGCGGACGGCGTTCGCAACTTCCATCCTTTGCCGTTCAAGCCGTCAGCAACGGCGTCTTGCGAAGAAAGTCATCGCTGCCGAGTTGCTGAAGAACGAACGCGGCGACATCGGCGCGTGCAATCTTGCCCACCGTGACGCCATCCAGGTCGAGCAAAACCCGGTAGTTGCCGGTCGCATCGTCGTTGGTCAGCATGCCGGGGCGCACGATGATCCAGTCCCGGTCACTGTGGCGCAGCAGTGCTTCCTGACGGTCTTTGTCCTGGTAGATCGTGCGCAGCAGCGTCGGCCCGATCACGTGGTCGTAGAGAAACCCACCGTGGCCACGGCTGTCGCCGGCGCCAATGCCGGTGATGCAGACGATTCTTCGAACGGCGTGCTTGCGCATGGCGTCCAGCAGGTGCTGCGTCCCATCCGAGAACAGCGTGACATGCTTGAAGGTCACGCCCGTTCCCAGTGAGCAGATCACGGCTTCTTGACCTGCCATCGCGGCATCCACGTCCTGCGCATTCAGGATGTCGCCCACGACCCAGTGCAGATGGGGGTCGGACCGCACCACCTTCGATGCGTCGCGCACCAGCGCGGTGATGTCGTGCCCTTGCGCCAAACCCTGTTTGACGATCTCCTCGCCGCTGCGGCCGGTCGCTCCAATCAACAGAAATTTCATGTGTTGCCGTCTTTCGGTTCTGGCTGGTGTGGCTCGCGCACCAACCTGTTCGAGCGTCAGGCCAGACGCGCAGTCTGGGCGATTGACGGCCGCGCGGTATCACGGTATGTCCGATCGGTGGGTAGATCGGTACGCTGCCGCACAGATCTGCGGTGCCACGCCAGTCGGTGTGGTCGGATCGATGCGCTTTAGATCTCGCGGTCTTTCCAGGGCGCAGGTGAGAATCGACAGAGCTGCCAAACGACTGCCTCTGAGTACGCTGTCAAGTCCAACTTGGTTCCACAGAGCGTCGAGATGTTGAGTTCGCCGTCTCGAAGACCGGCTTTTCAGTCGAGATCGAATCAAATGGCCGCTGTCGGCGCCAGGCTTGCACTGGCAGTCCCGGCCAGGTCCGGACCTTTAAGGACCGCGAAATTCGCGGCGCCAATGACCGGTCTCAAAGTACAGCGGACGTAGATCGAAATCCGCCCGCAGCGATGAAAATCCAAACGCGGTCTTTCGATGACAAGCAGCACTTGGCGGCATAAAACTTGGCCGAGTGGCAGGTCCTCAACGACTCGAACTGTCGCTGCCGACCCGTTGCAGTCCGCCCTGGTTTGCAGGATGGCCGTCGGCTCTATCCTCCAACCGGTACTCTGAACTAAGTAATGTGTCGCCCAGAGCCGTGCGCCTTGAAGCTGTCCTGCTCCGGCGAGCCGAAGCCGATGTGCGTGCGCACGAGGATCAACCACGGCCGCGTGGTCTCGGTGCGCGCCGCGTCGAGCGCCGCATTCAGCGCGTCCAGATCGTTGCCTTCTTCGACAACCAACGCCTGCCAGCCACAGGCCTGGAAGCGCAGAGCGCGGTCTTCGCTGAAGGTGATGTCGGTACCTGCCGACAGCGTGACACGGTTGTCGTCGTACAGGCACACGAGCTTGCCGAGCTGAAGGTGGCCGGCCAGCGAGGCCGCCTCGGCCGCCACACCCACCATCAGGTCACCGTCGCTGACCAGCGCACAGGTGCGGTGATCGACAGGCGCGTGACAGTCGCGGTTGTAGCGTGCCGCCAGGTGGGCTTCGGCGATGGCCATGCCCACCGCATTCGCCAGGCCCTGGCCGAGCGGGCCGGTCGTGGTCTTGGCGCCCGGCGTGTGGCCGCGTTCCGGATGACCGGGCGCCTTGCTGCCCCACTGCCTGAACTGCTTCAGGTCCTCCGGCGACAGGTCGTAGCCGGTCATGCGCAGCAGGCTGTTGTGCAGCGCAGTGCCGTGGCCGGCCGAGAGCACGAAGCGGTCGCGATCGGGCCAGTGCGGGCGGGCCGGCTGGTGTTTCAGATGGCCGGTCCACAGGGCATAGGCCATCGCGGCCGCGCCCAGCGGCAGGCCGGGGTGGCCGCTGTTGGCCTTCTGCACCATGTCCACCGACAGGAAACGAAGCGTGTTGACACACAGCAGATCGAGCGGGGAAGCCCTGGTGGGTCTGCCTTTGTTTCAGGCCGCAGCGTCCATCGCAGATGTGTACTCGCCTCGCCGCGCGGCGCGGTTGCAGGCGGCGCGGTGCTGCAGTGCGCGCTGCGCTTGCTGAAGGTTGCCGGGCTTGCCACGCCAGATGTCGAGCGCCGGTTGCTGAATCGCGCGCGAGAACGAAAACGTCAGTGCCCAGGGCATGCGCGCCTTGAAGCACCGGTTCATCGCGTTCAAACGGGCGGAAGCCAACTCGGCACTCTGTCCACCCGATAGGAACGCGACGCCCGGCACCGCAGCCGGCACGGCTCGCAGCAGGCAGGTCACGGTGGCGTCGGCCACTTCGTCCAATGCGTCTTGGTGGGCGCAGTCCAAGCCCGGCAACACCATGTTCGGCTTGAGCAGAAGACCTTCGAGCATCACGCGCTGTGCATTCAATTGCTCAAAGACCTCGTGCAGCACCTGCGCGGTAACTTCGGCGCAGTGCTGCAGCGTGTGGTCGCCCGTCATCAGCACTTCGGGCTCGACGATGGGCACGAGCCCGGCTTCCTGGCACAGCGCGGCATAGCGCGCCAACGCATGGGCGTTGGCCGTGATGCACGCAGCGCTTGGAAGGCCCGCGTCGATCGCGATCACCGCGCGCCACTTGGCAAAGCGCGCGCCCAACGCCGCATAGCCCCCCAGGCGTTTGCGAAGGCCGTCCAGCCCCTCGGTGATTGACTCGCCAGCGTGCCCGGCCAGGGCCTTGGCGCCGGCGTCGACCTTGATTCCGACGACGATGCCGACGTCGGCCAAAGCCAGGCCGAACGGCCGGCCGTCCTGCAACCGCTGGTGGATCGTCTCGTCAAACAAGATCGCGCCGCTGATGCTGTCGGCCAGCCCAGCCGTCGTGACGATGAGTTCGCGCCACGCGCGCCGTGCATCTTCGGTCTGCGGGATGCCGAGCGCGGCGAAGCGCTGGTTGCAGGTCGGGTTGCTTTCGTCCATCGCCAGCAGGCCCTTGTCTCCAGCCATCAGCGTCTGCGCGGTGTCGATGACGGTTTGTCCGCCGAAGGGGCCCGTCATGGGCTGGCCTCGGTGGCAAGCGATTTCTCGACGCCGTCCAGCGCGTCGCGTATGGCCTGCACGATCAAGCGGTCGGAACGGGCCTGGTCAATTTCCGGTATGTCCCATTGAAAGATCGACCGGTACCGTTCGACCAGCGCCTGCACCTCCGCGACCAGTTGCCCGCGGTGGGCGTCCAGTTCCTGTTGCTCCATCTGTGCCATTGAAGTTCTCTCCCTGACGTGGAAACTCAACGTGCGGCCGGCCACTGCCAGTCGCGGATTTCCGGCATATCCCGGCCGTGCCTGCGGATGTACTGCGTGTGCTCGATCAGCTTGTCTTTCAGCCGCCGCTTCAGCGCCAGCCCTTTGTCGCCGGTCTGCGGCAGGCGGTCAACGGCGTCCATCGCAAGGTGGAAGCGATCGAGATCGTTGAGCACCGTCATGTCGAAGGGCGTCGTGATCGTGCCTTCCTCCTTATAGCCGCGCACGTGGATGTTGTCGTGGTTGGTGCGGCGGTAAGTGAGCCGGTGGATCAGCCACGGGTAGGCATGGAAGGCAAAGATGACTGGCTTGTCACGCGTGAAGAGTTCGTCGAAATCCTTGCTGCCGAGGCCGTGCGGGTGTTCGGTGTCCGGCTGCAGTCGCATCAGGTCGACGACATTGACGACGCGGATCTTCAACTCGGGCAGGTGCTCCCGCAGGATGGACACCGCGGCCAGCGTCTCCAATGTCGGCACGTCGCCGCAGCAGGCCATCACGACGTCGGGTGCCGCGTCGCCATCGTTGCTGGCCCATTCCCAGATGCCGATGCCTTGCGCGCAGTGCTTGACGGCAGCGTCCATCGTCAGCCATTGCGGTGCTGGGTGCTTGCCGTCCACGACGACATTGACGTAGTGGCGGCTGCGCAGGCAATGGTCCATCACCGACAGCAGGCAGTTCGCGTCGGGCGGCAGGTAGACGCGCACGATCTCTGCCTTCTTGTTGACGACGTGGTCGATGAAGCCCGGGTCCTGGTGCGTGAAGCCGTTGTGGTCCTGGCGCCAGACGTGTGACGCCAGCAGGTAGGTCAGCGAAGCGATCTTGCGCCGCCACGGAATGTGCGCCGTCACCTTCAGCCACTTGGCGTGCTGGTTGAACATCGAGTCGACGATGTGGATGAAGGCTTCGTAGCAGTTGAAGATGCCGTGCCGCCCGGTCAGCAGATAGCCTTCGAGCCAGCCCTCGCACTGGTGTTCGCTCAACATCGAATCGACCACTCTTCCCGCGGGCGCCAGAAATTCATCGTTCGTTTCCTGGCGAGCTTCC
>JBBQAI010000135.1:0-10919 GCA_038316205.1 Burkholderiales bacterium | reverse complement strand
GAAGCCGCCGACATCATCCTGCTGGAGAAGAGCCTGCTGGTACTCGATGACGGCGTGATGGAAGGCCGCATCACCTTCTGCAACATGCTGAAGTACATCCGCATGACGGCCAGTTCCAACTTCGGCAATGTGTTCTCGGTGCTGGTGGCAAGCGCCTTCCTGCCCTTCCTGCCGATGCTGCCGTTGCAACTGCTGGTGCTGAACCTGATGTACGACATCGGCCAGACCGGCATCCCGTTCGACAACGTCGATCCCGAAGTTGTGACTAGACCGCTGCAGTGGAACCCGGCCGACATCGGCCGCTTCATGCTGTTCTTCGGGCCCATCAGCTCGCTGTTCGACATCGTCACCTTCGGCGTGATGTGGTGGGTATTCGCTGCCGACAGCAGGGCCCACCAAGGTCTGTTCCAGTCAGGCTGGTTCGTCGAGAGTCTGCTGACGCAGACCCTGGTCGTGCACTTGCTGCGCACGCCCAAGCTGCCCTTTGTGCAGAGCCGTGCCGCCGCGCCCTTGATGTTGATGACGCTGGCCATCATGGCCGTGGGCCTGTGGCTGCCGCTGGGGCCGCTGGCGAGTTATTTCAGGCTGCAGGCGCTGCCGCCGGCCTACTACGTCTGGCTGGTGGCCATCCTGACGGGCTACTGCGGGCTCACGACGCTGATGAAGCGCCTGTACATCCGGCGCTTCGGTTGGCAGTAGAGCCCAGAGGCCGTGGCCTCAGCGTGCCTTGCCCAGAGCAACCCTGAACGCTTCCAGCCTGGCCTCGTACGCATCCGCGTCGCCATAGTCCAGGAACCGGTTGTAGCGGGCATGCGTGCCGAGGATCTTGTGTGCGTGTTTGATAGGGCAGAAATACTGCTCGGTGCGCGCCAGGATCTCGGCCATATAGCCCATCAGCCCGTTGCCGTACTCGCAATACGTGCAGTGGAACTTCTCGATGAAATTCAGATACCCCAGATGGCGGCGGTCGAACACCAGGTAGTCGCTGCGGCGCACCTTGGCGATGCCGTAAATGGGGAAGCACGACCATTGGTAGAAGCTAACGCAGGCATCGAGCAACAGCAGCGGAATCACCATGCCGTAGATCAGCGGGCCGGTGATCAGGTTCTGCGGCCGGTCGGTCACCAGCCAGCGGAAGAAGTTGGTCTTGAGCTTGCGGTGCGCATCCTTGACCGAGCGCTCGAACTCGATGCGCTTGCCCTTGATCTGGAAGAACATGCGGCTCTCTTGTTCGTGCACGGCCCCGCGCAGGTCGGCCTCGAGCGCCGCCATCTGCAGCAGGATCTGGTTGATTCGATCATTCATGGGCGCTGAGCATAGGGCTGCGAGGTCGATCCGGTGGCCCACTGCGTGACGCCCCCGGATAGCAGAGCGAGCCAGGGCGATGCGGTCGGCACTCTAAGTCGTCGATGTCCGCGTGTGGAACACGAAACCCGAGCCGCCACGCTGCTTGGCGTGGTACATCGCCGCGTCGGCGTGGTTGATCAGCGTGGCGGCGTCAGCACCGTCTTCAGGAAAGAGGGCGATGCCCACGCTGACCCCGAGCGGCAAGGTCGCGTCAGGGGCAGTCACTGACCGTGCCAGGCCCGCCAGCATCTTCTTGGCCACCAAGGCCGCTTCGGCAGCGCCAGCGACCTCACTGAGCAACACCAGGAACTCGTCGCCACCGTGGCGGCTGACGGTGTCGGAATCGCGCACTGCGGCGCCCAGGCAGGCGGCCACGCGCTTTAGAACCATGTCGCCGGCGGCGTGGCCGCGGGTGTCGTTGAAGTGCTTGAAGTTGTCGATGTCCACGAACAGCACGGCCAGCCGTGTGCCGCGCCGCCGCGCCAAGGTGATGGCACTGACCATGCGGTCCTTCATCAGCGCACGGTTGGGCGTACCCGTCAGGTTGTCGTGCTGGCTGGCGTCGGTCAGTGCGTCCAGATCGCTGCGCGCAGTGTCGGCACCCTCCTGCGCGTGCAACGTTGCAAGCACCAGGTTCTGGTTGGCTTCCAGCAGGTCGCTCGCCCTCGGCGAAGCGCCGGCCTGCCGTTGCAAGGCGAGTTCGGCGCGCAGGGCAGCCGCCTCGGCGCGCGCTTGCCGCAATTGTTCGCGCAGCGCGTCCATCTCGGCCTGCGGTGCCAATAGGCTCGAATCATTCATCAAGGCCGTCCAGCTTCAGCGCCAGCGCGCGGGGCCGCCGCCGTGTCGGCCGGCCCCCGAGCAAGCCTTCCTCGTCGGTCCAGATGTCGCCCATCTGGATGCCGTCATCGTCGATGACGAAGCGCCGGATCTCGTCGGAATGCGCGCTGGCGCGCACTTTGACCACGGCCAACACACGCTGCAGCCGGCTGTCGAGTTCGATGTAGCGCTGCACGATGATCGCGTCGGTCATGAAGGCCGTGCCGTAAGGGCTGAAGCGCAGATCGCTGTAGCGGTCTTCCAGTTCCGACGTCAGCAGCACGGTGACGCCGGTGCCGACCAGCGCCGCCACCATGCGTGCCATCGACTCGCGGAACTCGTCGCGGAAGGTCGGCGCCAGCGCCAGCTCGAACCCCGACAGGGAATCGATGACGATGCGCGTGGCCTTCAGGCGCTGGATCTCGGTGATGAGCTGCATCGTGATTTCATCGACCGACAGCGAAGGCGAGCGGGTGTCCACCACGCCAATACGACCGCTTTCGATCAGATCAGCCAGCAGCGGGCCGCGCGAGATATTGGGTCGCTGTTCGAACGCGGCGATGACGCCGGTCTCGCCGCAACGGGCGCCCTCGGTCAGAAAGGACGCCGCCAGGATGCTCTTGCCCGAACCCGATGGCCCCGCAACCAGCAGCGAAAAGCCGCGTGGCAGTCCACCGCCGAGCATCACGTCCAGCGCCGCCACGCCCAGGCTCAGGCGAGTCAGCGTGGCCGTTGCAAAGTTGGCCTGCGGCTGCGGCTGCGGGTTGACGGGCGGCGGCGCGAAGACCTTGATGCCGTCGGCGCCCATGCGAAAGGTATGCAGCCCGGCCAGCGTGGCCTGGCCACGCATCTTCTTGATCTCCAGCTTGCGCACCACCGAATTGCCTTGCACGCTCTGGTGCAGCCAGATCAGGCCGTCGGCGACGGTGAAGACCGGGTTGGCGTCGTTGTGGGAAAAGTATTCGCCGATGAGAAAGGTTGTTGCCTGCCAACTCGTCATCAGCACGCCCAGGCCCTGGACGAAGGCCTGCATCCCGACGAAGGAAGCCCCCTCGCCCTGGCCGGCCAGCACCACCGAGCGGAAGGAATCGATGAAGACCAGACCCGGGCTGTGCGTCTCGACTTCAGCCACGATCTTGG
Organism: Burkholderiales bacterium; assembly: GCA_038316205.1. Lineage (GTDB taxonomy): Bacteria > Pseudomonadota > Gammaproteobacteria > Burkholderiales > Burkholderiaceae_C > Rubrivivax. Next base: position 7,616 of record JBBQAI010000135.1, on the reverse strand, counting down.
CCATGACCTTGTGCAGGTCACCGCTGGCGGTTTCTTCGGACAGATTGATGAAGCGGATCGCGCGGTTGACCTTGTCGAGATCGAAGAAGTCGAACTGCTGCTGGTAGCGCAACATCTTGATCGGCGGCTCACCCAACACCGTGAAATAGAGCGCCGGCTGTTCGGGCCTGGCCAGGGCGAACATGATCTGGTGCGCCAGCGTGGTTTTGCCGCTGCCCGGCTGCCCGGCAATCACGTTGAACGAGAACTCGGGCAGCCCGCCACCCAGCACCTCGTCCATGCCGGGCACACCGGTTCGCAGGCGGTGGATGGTGGGCTTGCCGATGTCCTTGCCGCTGGTTTTACCGATATTCATGGCGTTGCGTCCTGCACGGCCGGGCCGGTGGATGAAGAAAGAGGGGCCGGGCCGATCAGGCGCTCGGTCAGCGCGTGTCCGATCAACTGGCCCAGCAGATCGAAAAAGGTCTGCAGCGCTGCCGCACTGGCCGCCTCAGCGGCCACGGGCAGCTGCCGCAGCAAGGCCGCATGCAGAGCGGCCAGATCGATGTGATGCGGGGCGTCGGCGCTGGCCAGGGTCAAGCTGGGGTGCTGCGCGCGGCAGAGCAGCACGCTGCGCTGGTACAGCGCCGCCACGCCGCGCGGCCCGATCACAGGCGCCAGCGCGGTTTCAACGGCCTGCCAGCGGCGCACCGCGTCGTCTGCAATGCCCTCGACCGCGTTGCGCATGGACCCCCTTGACGAAGACACTGCCGGTCGGAATTGCGTTTCATGGCTTCGTGTCACTTGGCGCATCGTTGACCGGTTCAGGCAAGCAGGTTGCCGCGCCAGGCTGTGCCTGTCCGTACGGTGGCGTACGCGGCGTGGCTTGCCTGCCGACCAGCTTGAGCGATCCTGGCGCCGACCGGGCGCTGAATGCTCAGGCCGGTATGACCGCCGACTGCAGCCAGGCACTCAGGGCCGGCGCTTCCAGCGGCCGGCTGAACAGGTAGCCCTGGCCCTTGTCGCAGCCGAGTTCCTGCACCAGCGCCGCCTGGCCTGCGGTCTCGATGCCCTCGACGACCGTGCTCATGCCCAGGCTGCCGGCGACCATCACCGTGGCCTGAACCAGCACCCGGTGGTGCAGGCTGGTGTCCACCTGCGATGTGAAAGAGCGGTCGATCTTCACGACGTCGACCGGGAACTGGTGCAGGCTGGACAGCGATGAGTAGCCGGTGCCGAAGTCGTCCAGCGCGAGCGCGACGCCCAGCCCTTTCAGCTGGCACAGTACCGCCTGCACCTTGGCATTCTGCGCGGCCAGACTTTCCGTGATCTCCAACTGCAGGCACTGCGGCGGCAGCCCGCTGGCGGCCAACAGCGACTGCACCGACGCCACGAAATCGGCTTGCTGGAGCTGGGCACGCGACAGATTCACCGCCGTCCAGCCGGGCGCTGCCGGGCCGAGTTCGTCGCGCCAGCGCTGTTGCTGGCGCACGGCAGTGGCCAGCACGAAGTCGCCCAAAGCACCGATCAGCCCGCATTCCTCGGCGATGCCGATGAAGTCCAGCGGCGGCACGATGCCGCGCTGCGGATGCCGCCAGCGCACGAGGGCTTCGACCCCGACGCACCTGGAGCCGGTTCCCAGGGTCTGCAGGGCAACGATCGGCTGGTACACCACAAACAGTTGCCCTTCTGCCAGCGCCAACCGCAGTTCGGACTCGGTGCGCAGACGCTGCATGGCGCGCTCGCGCATCGCGGGTTCGAAGGCGACGAAGCAGCCGCCGTCCTGGCGCTTGGCCTCGACCATTGCGATGCTGGCGTCGCGCATCACCGCGTCGGCATCGCCCTCGGCGTCGTCGCCGAGCAACAAGCCGCCACTGACGGTGCAGGTCAGCGCGTGCCCCGCCACGTGGCAGGGCCGACCCAGCGCATCGATCACGCGCTGGCTGATCGCCAGCGCCTCTTCGCTGCTGGCCAGCGACCCGAGCAGCACCACGAATTCGTCGCCGCCAACCCGTGCCGCCATCGATTCGCCAGCCCGCAGCACGCCGCGCAGGCGCGCTGCCAGCACGCCTAGCAGGCCATCGCCGACGGCGGTGCCGAGCAGGTCGTTGACACGCTTGAAACGGTCGCAGTTGAGGAAGAGCACCGCGAACTGCGGCCCGGACTCGGGCGCACGCTGCAACAGTGCGTTGGTGATCACTGCGCTCAGCGCCGACCGGTTGGGCATCTGGGTCAGCGCGTCGACCATCGCGGCGTCGCGCAGCCGCCGCTCCAGAAAGGTCTGCTCCTGCCGCACCTGATGGCTGACATCGTCGATCACGGCCATCAGGCGGCCGCCGTCGAGCCTGACGACGCTGATCGACAGCGTCTGCGAGGCTTCGCCGTCAGCGGCGGGGGGCGAGACGCGCAGCGCGTCGCAGATCACGTCGCCTTCACGCAGGGCCGCCTGCGCCTGGCTGCGCAGTTGGGGCGCTACGCCGGCGAGCAGGTCGAACAGGTTGTCCAGCGAGCCCTCGCCAGACAGCGGCATCAACAGCTGCGCCGAGGTCGGATTGATCATCTCGACCTCACCGTCGAGCGCCGTTTGCACCAGGCCGATCGGCGCCCGGTACAGGAACTGCATCAGCGACTCATAAGCCGCTGCGGAGACGATGCCCGACATGGCGATCAGGTCCGCTCGACGGGTACCACGGCTGGACCGCAAACCCGGTTGCGACCGCTGTGCTTGGCCGCGTACAGGGCCACGTCGGCGCGCTTGAGCAGCGCGTCGACGCTGGGGGTGTTTTCATCCATCGTCGAAATGCCGATGCTCACCGTGCAGCGCACGGGACCGGCGTCGGTCGGCGCCGGCTGCGCTTCCAGCGCAGCACGCAGCCGTTCGGCGACGCGCTGCGCACTGGGCAGGTCGGCACCAGGCAGCAGCACGGCAAATTCCTCGCCGCCGATCCGGGCCACCACGTCGATCTGCCTGAAAGTGGTTCCCATCCAGCGGGCGATGTGGCGCAGCACCTCGTCGCCCACGGGGTGGCCGTGGGCATCGTTGACCTTCTTGAAATGGTCCACGTCGATCATCAGCAGCGACAGCGGGCGCGGCTTTCGCTGCCAGCGGCGCAGTTCGGTTTCGGCCGCGTCGAAGAAAGCGCGGCGGTTGCCGATGCCGGTCAGGTGATCGCAGACGGCGGCTTGGCGCGCTTCCTCAGCGGCGTCGCGCTGACCGGACATGTCGCGCACGATCAGGCAATAGCCGCTTTGGGCGCTGCCGGCCAAAGCCGCGGCGAGCGGGTTCTCGCCCGCCAGCGCGCGCTGCGGAGCAATCAACGCGCTGCCCCAGAAGCGGCTGCCGTCGACGCGCCGACGCCAGCCGTCGTCCAGGCTCCAGCCACTGTGTTCGGCCTCGTGCAGACGGTCCTGCACACGTTCGAGCGTGATCCCGTCGTCGGGGTAGAACACCGCCAACGAGCAGCCGATCACGTCTTGGCCGTGGCCGGTGACGCGACCGATGCTCTCGTTCCACTCGGTCACGCAGCCGCTCGCGTCGAGATTGATCAGCGCGTAGTCCGACACCCCGGTGAGGATGGCCTGCAGCCAGGCTTCTTGCTGGCGCAACAGTCGTTCGCGACGGGCCTGCCAAGTGACGTCCTGCAGCATCGCCATGATGCGGCTGTCGTCGAGCTTGATCAGGCTGAACGAGAACAGGCGCCGCTCGCCGTTGGTGCCGCCAGGTGCCGGCAGGTGCACGCCGTCGCAGACCATGCCTTGCGCTGCGGCGAAAGCGGCCAGGCGCGAACGCAGGTCGGGGGCGATGCCTTCGAGCGCGGTGAACAGGTTCGACAGGTCGCCGTCGTGCGACAGCGGCATCATCAGTTGAGCGGCGACCGGGTTGATCATCACGATCTCGCCGTCGCTGCGCGCCTGCACCAGCCCGGCCGGGGCCATGTAGACGAACTGGATCAGCGCTTCGTGTTCCTGCGCCAGTTCGTTCTCAGCGGCGACGTCCATCAAGGCCGCCGGTTGACGAGGACGAAGCGGCGTTCTTCGCCAGGGCCAGCCAGCAGGCGCAACTGAACCTTGACCGGGCGCATGCGCAGCGTCAGCACGTAGTCCAGCGTCACGTCGAGCGACAGGCTCGCTGCGGCGGCTTCTTCGAAACGGTGCGCGACCATGAAGTTGTTCATGCACGGCGCGACCACGGTGAACAGCGGGTGCCCGATCACGCGTTCCTTCGACAGACCGGCCAACTTCGATTCGAGGGCGTTGTAGTCGCGCACCACGGTGTCGGCCCCGATGCCGATGACGCCGAATTCCAGCGCGTCCAGTTCGGCAGTGTCCAGGGCCAGCAGCGGTTCGAAAAGCTCGGCTTGCGCAAATTCCAGCGTGAGATGGGTGTTCATGGGAAGTCCTTTCAGGCAGCGCACACCGCCCGCGGCGCGTTGCTTCTCGGCCGGGATATCGGCAAGCCCGAATTCGACTTGAGCAGGCAAGCACCGGCGTCGCGACCTGCCCCGCCGCAGCCCGCGTGACAGTTCGCTGGCGGACAGACCGGTGCTGACTTGCAGGCCAGACTGCCATTTCGGACAAAAGCCAAGCGGAGGGTCGGTCAGATAAAGAAGGGTGGTGGGCGCTGGTGTTCGGTATCGGGCGCCAGAGCCGGCTCGGCATCTGTCCTGTTGTTGATCGGCCTGTTGGCCGGCTGCGCAGCCTTCGGCCCGGTCGCGCCGCCGCCAGATGCACCCGTGCCTTTGGACTTGCCCCAGGCTTGGTCCGAGCCTGCGTTGGCGGCAGCCAGCGCACCGACGCCGCTCGCATCGTGGTGGCTGCGCTTCGAAGATCCGCAGCTGGTCAGCCTGATCGACGAAGCCCTGCGCGCTCATACGTCCGTGCGCGCTGCGCGCGCGGTCTTGGCGCAATCGCGCGCCACGGCCGATCTGCAGTCGGCCGCCTTGTCGCCCACGCTCGGCGGCACGGCTTCGGCGCAGCGCAGCCGGCGCGGCGCAGGCGGCGCGGGCAGCAGTTCAAGCAACACCTTCAACGCCGGCTTCGACGCGAGCTGGGAGCCCGACGTCTTCGGCGCTTTGCAAGCTGGCGTGGCGGCGGCCGATGTCGATGTGCGCGCCAGCGCCGCCAGCCTGGGCGACGTGCAGGTCTCGCTGGCCGCCGAAGTCGCGATCAACTACTTGCAATTGCGGGGCCTGCAGTGGCGGCTGGCGATCGCCTTGCAAAACCTGGGCAGCCAGGAAGACACGCTGCAGATCACGCAGTGGCTGGTTCAGGCCGGCCTGCTGACAGCGCTGGAGGCCGAGCAGGCCCGTGCCGCGACCGCGCAAACGCGCGCGCAGGTTCCCTTGCTGCGCACGGCAGCGGCGCAGCTCGAGCACAGCTTGGCCGTGCTGACCCGGCGGGCGCCGCTGGCGCTGCACGAGCGGCTGTTGGCCGGGGCGCCGGGCTTGCCGACGCCACCGGCTGACCTGGTGCTGGCCTTCCCGGCCGACACGCTGCGTCAGCGGCCCGATGTGCGCGCCGCGCAGGCGCGTGTCAGCGCCGCCTCTGCCCGTGTGTCGCAGGCCGACGCCGCGCGGTTGCCGAGCTTTCAGCTGAGCGGCTCGCTCGGCCTGAGCGCATTGACCGTGGGTGCGCTGACGAACGGCTCGTCGGTGCTGGCCTCGGTGCTGGCCCGTGTGTCGGCGCCTTTGCTGGACGGCGGTGCCGGGAGGGCCCGGGTGCGGGTTCAGCAGGCCGCGCTGGAAGGTGCCGCAGCCAGCTACGACGCGGCCGTGCTGGCCGCGCTGAAGGACGTCGAGGACAGTCTGGTGGCGCTGCGCAACGACCGCGAGCGCTGGCATTACCTGCGTGTGGCGGCCGACGCCGCGCAGAACGCCGCCGCGCTGGCCCGTCTGCGCTTTGGCAGCGGGCTGGTCGACTTCCAGGTCGTGCTGGACACGCAGCGCGGCCTGTTCAGCGCGCAAGACGCGATGGCCAGCAGCGCGACGGATGTCGATGCCGACCACGTCCGCCTTTACAAGGCGCTGGGCGGCGGCTGGGAGGCTGTCGCACCCAACGATGCAGCGCTCACCCGAGTCCCCAAGTCATGAACCAACCCACCACACCGCAAGCGACCCCGCAAGCAACGCCGCAGGGCCTCACCGACATTGCCCTGTTGCTGGACGAACCCGCCGCGCGCCCGTGGTGGCGACGCTGGCCGGTGTGGGTGGCCGTGGCCGCCCTGCTGGCGCTGACCGTGGGGGCCTGGGTGTGGCGCGCGCACTCGATCAGCGTCGCTGCGCCGGTCTACAGCACGACGCCGGTGGTGCGCGGTGACCTCACGCTGGTCGTCACCGCCAACGGCACCATCCAGCCCACGCGCACGGTCAACATCGGCAGCGAGTTGTCGGGCACCGTGTTGAAGGTCAACGTCGATGTCAACGACCTGGTCAAGAAAGGACAGGTGCTGGTGGTGCTGGACCCGGCCAAGCTGCGCGACCAGGTGGCGCGTTCAACGGCCGCGCTGGCATCGGCCACGGCCAAGGTGGCCGAAACCGCAGCCACGGTGGGCCAGGCCCGCGCCACGCTGGGCCGTTTCGAGGCCGTGGCCACGTTGTCTGGGGGCAGGGTGCCGGCGAAGACCGAGCTCGACGTGGCGCGCGCCACGCTGGCCCGCGCCATTGCCGACGAGGGCGTGGCGCGGGCTGCGGTGCAGGACGCCCAGGCCGCGCTTTCCACCGACCGGATCAACCTGTCCAAGTCGTCGATCGCTGCGCCCAGCGACGGCGTGGTGCTGACGCGAAGCGTCGATCCCGGCAACGCTGTGGCGGCTTCGTTGCAAGCGGTGACGCTGTTCACCGTGGCCGAAGACCTGCGCCATCTGCGCGTCTGGGTCTATGTCGATGAGGCCGATGTCGGCGCGGTCAAAGTCGGGCAGGACGCCACCTTCACGGTCAGCGCCTATCTCAGCCGCAACTTCCCGGCGCGCATCACGCGGGTCGGTCAGGGCTCGACCATCACCGACAACGTCGTCACCTACCTGACCTACCTGGATGTCGACAACGCCGACCTGAGCCTGCGCCCAGGCATGACAGCCACCGCCAGCATCACGGCCAAGCAGCGCAAGGACGTGCTGCTGGTGCCCAACACGGCGCTGCGCTATTCGCCCACATCGGCGGCGGCCGGGGCGGCGGCGAAAAAGGGCATCGGCGCAAGCCTGATCCCGCGCATACCGGGCGGTGGCACGCGCCGTTCGGCCGCCGCCGGGGCCAGCACCGCGCAGGCCCGCCAGGTGTGGGTGCTGCAAAGCAACGGCAACCGCAGCGACCCGGTGCCGGTGGCCGTGGCCGTGATGCCGGGTATCACCGACGGCCACATGACCGAGATCACCGGCGGCGACCTCAAGGTGGGCATGTTGGTCATCACCGACCAGAAGTCGGCAGCGAAATGAACACGGTGCCCCCGTTGATCAGCCTGCGCGGCGTGACCAAGCGTTATGGCAGCGGCGCGTCGGAATTGATGGCCTTGAAGGGCATCGACCTGGACATCGCCGCCGGCGAGTTCATTGCCATCATGGGACCCAGCGGTTCGGGCAAGTCCACCGCGATGAACATCCTGGGCTGCCTGGACACGCCCACGGCCGGCCAGTACATGTTCAA
>JBBQAI010000003.1:0-87719 GCA_038316205.1 Burkholderiales bacterium | reverse complement strand
CGGTGGAGCCACGCCTGACCCTGGCCGACATGCTGCGCGAGGAATGCGGCCTGACCGGCACCCACCTGGGCTGCGAACACGGCGTCTGCGGCGCCTGCAGCGTGCGGCTGGACGTGCAGGTGGTGCGCGGCTGCCTGGTGTTGGCGGCGCAGGCCGACGGGCACACGATCGAAACCGTCGAAACGCCCACGCCCGGCGCGCGTTTGCGTGCGCTGCAAGACGCCTTCGTCGAACACAACGCATTGCAATGCGGCTACTGCACCTCGGGCATGTTGATGGCGGCGTTGGACCTCGTCGAGCACCGCCCCGACGCCACGCGCGACCAAGCCCGTGAATGGATCAGCGGCAACTACTGTCGCTGCACCGGCTACCACGCCATCGTCGATGCGGTGTGCGCGGTGCTGGACCAGCAGCGCGCGGGGCGCTTCGCGGGCGAGGCGCTGCTGCCGCCGTCGTTGGAACCGTTTTTGGAGGGAACGGCATGAACCACCCGACCGAAAAGCCCACACACCGCGACCTGGGCACCGACCTGCCCGCCGTCACCGAAGACCAGCGCCACATCGGTGTGGCCATCCCGCGCGAAGGCGTGCGGCGGTTGACGCAAGGACGCGGTCAGTACATCGACGACATCAGCCTGCCGCGCATGGCGCATGTGGTGTTCTGGCGCAGCCCGGTGGCGCACATGCGCATCACGCGCATCGAACGCGCAGCCGCGCAAGCCTTGCCCGGCGTGATTGCCGTGGTGGTGGGCAGCGAGATTGCTTCCGTCTGCAAGCCCTGGGTGGCGACACTGAGCCACCTGGCCGGCATCAAGAGCGCACCGCAGTACCCGCTGGCGATGGAACGCGCCACCTGGCAGGGCGAACCGGTGGTGGCCGTGGTGGCCGAAACACGGGCGCGCGCCGAAGACGCGCTGGCGCTGTTGGAAATCGAATGGGAAGACCTGCCGGCGGTGCTGGACACCGTGACCGCGTTGGACGCGGCCACCCCGTTGATCCACCCCGAACTGGGCGACAACTTGTGCTTCGCGCGCAGCCTGGACACTGGCGGTGTCGATGAAGCTTTCGCGCGGCCCGACGCGGTGGTGTTCGAAGAAACCTACATCTTCGGCCGCCACACCGGCGTGACGCTGGAACCGCGCGCGCAGATCGCCGACTGGACCGCCGGCCGTACTTTGGAAGAAGGCAAGCTCACGGTGTGGCACAGCTGCCAGGCGCCGCACATGATGCAAGACCTGTACTGCCGCCAATTCGCTTTGCAAGAGCAGCAGGTGCGCGTGATTTGCCGCGACGTGGGTGGCAGTTTCGGCATCAAGGTGCACGCTTACCCCGACGACTTCGCCACCGTCGCGCTGGCCCTGATGTTGAAGCGCCCGATCAAGTTCGTGGCCGACCGATTGGAGAGTTTCGTGAGCGACATCCATGCCCGCGAACACCGCATCCAGGCGCGCATCGCGGCCAGCACGGCCGGTGACATCCTGGCCTTTGAGATCGACGACCTGACCGGTATCGGCCCCTACAGCATGTTCCCGCGCACCAGCGGCATCGAAGGTAACCAGGTCGTCAACCTCACTGGCGGGCCCTACAAACACAAGGCCTACCGCGCCAAGTTGAAGGTGGTGTTCCAGAACAAGGTGCCGACCTGCCAGTACCGGGGCGTGGGCCACCCGATAGCGTGTGCGGTGACGGAAGCGCTGGTCGATGGCGTGGCGCAGAAACTGGGCATGGACCCGATACAGTTCAGACAACAGAACGTCATCCCCGACGACGCCTACCCGGCCACCGGTGCATCGGGCATCAAGCTGGAATTGCTGTCGCACGAGGCCTGTTTGCGCGAGGCCAAACGCGTCTGCGACTACGACGTGCTGCGGGCCGAACAAGCGGCGTTGCGCGAGCGGGGCATCTACCGGGGCATCGGCGTCGCGGCGCTGATCGAGCTGACGAATCCCAGCGCAGCCTTCTACGGCGTCGGCGGTGCGCGCATCGCCTCACAAGACGGGGCCACGCTGCGCCTCGAACCCAGCGGCGCGTTGACGGTGATGAGCAGCGTTGGCGAACAAGGCCAGGGGGCCGAGGCCATCTTCGGGCAGATCGCGGCCGACGCGGTGGGCGTGGAGCTGGCCCGGGTGCGCGTGGTCACGGGCGACACCGACGCCACGCCCTACGGCGGTGGGACTTGGGCTTCCCGCGGCGCGGGCATCGGCGGCGAAGCGGTATTGCAAGCCGGCCTGGTGCTGCGCGCCAACATCCTGGCCACTGCTGCGGCCATCTTGCAACGTGACACAGCCGAACTCAAAGTGCTGCGCGGCACGGTGGTCGATGCGGCCACCGGCGCGGCGTTGCTGGACCTGGCCGAACTGGGCCGCATCGCCTATTTCCGCAGCGACACGCTGCCGAAGCACTTCACGCCCGAACTGATGGTGACGCGCCACTACGCGCAGCGCGACTACCCCTTCATCTTCACCAACGGCGTGCAAATCAGCCATGTCGAAGTGGATGTGGAAACCGGCTTCGTCAAGCTGCTGAAACACTGGGCGGTGGAAGACTGCGGTCGCGTTATCAACCCCATGCTGGTCGACGAACAAATGCGCGGCGCCATCGTGCAAGGCATCGGCGGCGCGCTGTTCGAAGAGTGTCTGTACGACACCGACGGCACGCTGCGCAACGGCAACATGGCCGATTACCTGGTGCCGATGGCCGGCGAGATGCCGGACATTGTGATCAGCCATGTGCAGAGCCCGACCAAGAGTTCCTTGTTGGGCGCGAAAGGCGCGGGTGAGGCGGGCACGGCCGGCGCGCCGGGCGCGGTGATGAACGCCATCAACGATGCGCTGGCGCCCTTCAAGGCACGGCTGGCTTCGCAGCCGATCACGCCCGAGAAGGTGTTGCGGGCCTTGGGGAAGATCTAGCTGCGGCTGACCCAGCGCAGGCCGTTTGCTGCCGGTGCGCCTGCTCCACTGGCCTTCAGATCGGCTGCAGCGGGCCCTTGATCTTTTCCTTCAGCGGCGCATGGCCCAGCGGCGCGAAGGTGATGGTGGCGGCCGCCACCGGGTGGTCGGGAATGCCGGCCAGCAGGTGCTGGATCAAGGCCAGGCGACCGCGCCGCTGGTCGTTGAAATCGACCAGCGTCCACGGCGCGTGCTCGGTGTGCGTGGCCTTCAGCATGGTGTCACGGGCCTGGCCGTAGTCGGCGTATTTTTCGCGCGCCTGCACGTCGATGGGCGACAACTTCCAGCTCTTCAACGGATCGGTCTGACGCTCGGCAAAGCGCTCTTCCTGCTGCGCCTGGTCCACCGTCAGCCAGTACTTGAATAGCATCACGCCGTCGTCCACCAGCAGACGCTCAAAGGTCGGCGCCTGCTTCAGGAAGGCGGCGGTCTGGTCCTGCGTACAGAAACCCATCACCCGCTCCACGCCGGCGCGGTTGTACCAACTGCGGTCGAACAGCGTGACTTCACCGGCCGACGGCAGGTGGGGCACGTAACGTTGGAAATACCACTCGCCGCGCTCGCGGTCGCTGGGCTTGTCCAGGGCCACCACGTGGCACAAGCGCGGGTTCAGCGTCTCGGCGATGGCCGCGATGACGCCGCCCTTGCCCGCCGTGTCGCGGCCTTCCACCACGACCACCAGGCGCCGCCCCGACTGCTGCAGCCAGCGCGCCATGACGTTGAGCTGCAACTGCAGTGGCGCCAGCTTTTCCAGGTACTCGCCTTTGCCCAGATGAGAAGAAGCGAGGGGCTTGTCCTTGCCTTTGCCGCCGTCCTTGTCTTTGGCCTTGCCCTTTTCACCGTCCTGCTTCTTGCCCATTGCTGCCCCTGTCTTCAGCCTGCTGAAAAAACAAAACCCACCCGATGTTGCCACCGGGCGGGTTGGCGTTCTGTGCGTTGCAGCTTACTTGCGGCGCAGCTTCTGGATCGCGGCCAATTGGGCGGCCATGGCTGCGAACTCACCTTGCGCAGCGGCCAGATCGATGTCGCTCTTGGCGTTCTTCATCGCTTCGGCGGCTTGCTTCTTGGCTTCCGTGGCTTTGGCCTCGTCGAGGTCCTTGCCGCGGATAGCGGTGTCGGCCAGCACGGTGACCGTGCCCGGCTGCACTTCCAGAATGCCACCGGCAACGAAGATGAATTCTTCTTCGCCGTCCACCCGTTCGATGCGCACAGCACCCGGCCTGATGCGCGTGATCAGCGGCGTGTGGCGCGGCAGGATGCCCAGTTCACCGTTCTCGCCAGGCAGGGCCACGAACTTGGCCTCGCCCGAAAAGATCAGGGCTTCTGCAGAAACCACATCAACGTGGAGAGTTGCCATCTCGATAGTCCTTCAGGTAACAACGTGCCAACCCAGCTTCCCGCCGCGGAACCGGCTCTGCCGGGACGCTGGCGGACGGCCCCCGTGGGGGGTAGCGAGCGCCCGCGAGCTTGGGGGCTCTATCAGTTGATCTTCTTGGCCTTCTCGAAGGCCTCGTCGATGGTGCCGACCATGTAGAAGGCCTGCTCGGGCAGCGCGTCGCATTCGCCGTTCACGATCATCTTGAAACCACGGATGGTTTCCTTCAGCGGCACGTACTTGCCCGGGCTGCCGGTGAACACTTCAGCGACGTGGAAAGGCTGGCTCAGGAAGCGCTGGATCTTGCGGGCGCGCGAAACGGCCAGCTTGTCGTCGGGAGACAGTTCGTCCATGCCCAGAATCGCGATGATGTCGCGCAGTTCCTTGTAGCGCTGCAGGGTTTGCTGCACGGCGCGCGTGGTCGTGTAGTGCTCTTCACCGACCACGTTGGGGTCGCGCTGGCGCGAGGTGCTGTCCAGCGGATCGACGGCCGGGTAGATGCCCAGCGAAGCGATTTCGCGCGACAGGGCCACGGTGCTGTCCAAGTGGGCGAAGGTGGTGGCGGGCGACGGGTCGGTGTAGTCGTCGGCCGGCACGTAAACGGCCTGGATCGAGGTGATGGAACCCACCTTCGTCGACGTGATGCGCTCTTGCAGGCGGCCCATTTCCTCGGCCAGCGTCGGCTGGTAGCCCACGGCGGAAGGCATGCGGCCCAACAGTGCCGACACTTCGGTGCCGGCCAGCGTGTAGCGGTAGATGTTGTCCACGAAGAACAGCACGTCACGGCCTTCGTCGCGGAACGATTCAGCGATGGTCAGGCCGGTCAAAGCCACGCGAAGTCGATTACCCGGGGGCTCGTTCATCTGGCCGTAAACCATGGCCACTTTGCTGTCTTCCAGGTTCTCCAGGTTCACGACGCCCGAGTCGGCCATCTCGTGATAGAAGTCGTTGCCCTCGCGGGTGCGCTCGCCCACGCCAGCGAACACCGACACGCCGCTGTGCGCCTTGGCGATGTTGTTGATGAGTTCCATCATGTTCACGGTCTTGCCCACGCCGGCGCCACCAAACAGGCCCACCTTGCCGCCCTTGGCAAACGGGCAGATCAGGTCGATCACCTTGATGCCGGTTTCCAGCAGTTCTTGCGACGGGCTCAGCTCGTCGTAAGCCGGCGCCTTGCGGTGGATGGGCGCGGTCAACGTCTGGTCGACAGGGCCGCGTTCGTCGATGGGGTTGCCCAGCACGTCCATGATGCGGCCCAGCGTGGCCTTGCCCACCGGCACCGTGATGTTGGCGCCCGTGTTGCTGACCATCAGCCCGCGGCGCAGGCCGTCGGACGAACCCAGCGCGATGGTGCGCACCACGCCGTCACCCAGCTGCTGCCGCACTTCCAGCGTCAGCGCGGTGCCTTCGAGCTTGAGTGCGTCATAAATCTTGGGCATGGCGTTGCGCGGAAATTCCACGTCGACGACGGCGCCGATGCACTGAACGATCTTGCCTTGTGCTTGCATGTTTTTGTCCTTCAAACAGTATTCGTTGCGAGTGGGCTGTAAAGCGCTGAGCGCTCAACCACTGATCGCGGCCGCGCCGCTGACGATCTCGGAAAGCTCTTTCGTGATCGCAGCCTGGCGGGTCTTGTTGTAGATCAGCTTCAGCTCACCGATCAGCGTGCCCGCGTTGTCGGTGGCGGCCTTCATGGCCACCATCCGAGCGCTCTGCTCGCTGGCCATGTTCTCGGCCACGGCCTGGTAGACCAGCGCTTCGATGTAGCGCGTCATCAGGTCGTCGATCACCGTCGCGGCGTCGGGCTCGTAGATGTAGTCCCAGCTGTGCTTGCCCGATTCGGCAGATTTCTCGGCTGCTGATTGCTGCAAGCGTGCGGCCGACAGCGGCAGCAGCTGCTCAATGGTCGGCTCTTGCTTCATCGTGTTGACGAAGCCGGTATAGCAAAGGTGCACGGCGTCCAGCTTGCCGGCCACGAAGGCGTCCAGCATGACCTTCACCGGGCCGATCAGCTTTTCAAGCTGCGGCACGTCACCGAGCTGCACCGCGTGGCTGACCACGTTGGCGCCGACCCGGTTCAAGAAGCCGAAACCCTTGTTGCCGATGGCCACCGCCTGGATGCTGTTGCCGGCAGCCTGCACGTCCTTCATCTTGTTCGTCACGGCACGCAAGATGTTGGTGTTCAGACCACCGCACAAGCCCTTGTCGGTGCTGACGACGATGAAGCCGATGGCCTTCGCCGTGCCGCCGGTCTTGGCCACGTCACGCTGGTACGGGCTCTTGTACTCGGGGTTGGCCCCGGACAGGTGCGCCGTGATGTTGCGGATCTTGTCGGCGTACGGACGCGCCGCGCGCATGCGCTCTTGCGCCTTGCGCATCTTGGAAGCGGCGACCATTTCCATGGCCTTGGTGATCTTCTTGGTGTTCTCGACACTCTTGATCTTGCCGCGTATCTCTTTGCCGACCGCCATGGTTTTTCTCCTTGGCGGGGGTTAAGCGAAGGACTTCTTGAACGCGGCAACCGCGCCGGCGAGTTCTTCTTCAGCGCCCTTGTCCATGGCCTTGTCGTTCTCCAGCTTGGCCAGCAGCGCAGCGTGGCTGCTCTTCAAGTGCTGGTGCAGACCGTGCTCGAAAGGCAGCACGCGCTTGACTTCGATGTCGTCCAGGTAGCCCTTGTTCACCGCGTACAGCGTGGCGGCCATCAGGCTGATGGGCAGCGGGCTGTACTGGGCCTGCTTCAGCAGTTCGGTCACGCGGGCACCGCGGTCGAGCTGCTTGCGGGTGGCGGCGTCCAGGTCGGACGCGAACTGCGCGAAGGCGGCCAATTCACGGTACTGCGCCAGGTCGGTACGGATACCGCCGGACAGGCTCTTGATCAGCTTGGTCTGCGCAGCACCACCGACTCGCGACACCGAGATGCCGGCGTTGATGGCGGGGCGGATGCCGGCGTTGAACAGGCTGGTTTCGAGAAAGATCTGGCCGTCGGTGATCGAGATCACGTTGGTCGGCACGAAGGCCGACACGTCACCGGCTTGCGTTTCGATGATCGGCAGCGCCGTCAGCGAGCCGGTCTTGCCTTTGACCTCGCCGTGGGTGAACTTCTCGACGTAGTCGGCGTTCACGCGGGCGGCACGTTCCAACAGGCGGCTGTGGAGATAGAACACGTCGCCGGGATAGGCTTCGCGGCCCGGCGGGCGTCGCAGCAACAACGAGACCTGGCGGTAGGCCACGGCCTGCTTGGACAAGTCGTCGTACACGATCAGCGCGTCTTGACCCCGGTCGCGGAAGTACTCGCCCATGGTGCAGCCCGAGTAGGCCGACACGTACTGCATGGCGGCCGATTCAGAAGCCGAAGCGGCCACGACGATGGTGTATTCCATCGCGCCGTTGGCTTCCAGCGAGCGCACCACGTTCTTGATCGACGAAGCCTTCTGGCCGATCGCCACGTAGATGCAGGTCATGTTCTGACCCTTCTGGTTGATGATCGCGTCGATGGCCACGGCGGTCTTGCCGGTCTGGCGGTCGCCGATGATCAGTTCGCGCTGGCCCCGGCCGACGGGCACCATCGAGTCGATGGACTTCAGGCCGGTCTGCACCGGCTGGTCCACGCTCTTGCGCGCGATCACGCCCGGAGCGACCTTCTCGATCACGTCAGTCATCTTGGCGTTGATCGGACCCTTGCCGTCGATCGGCTGGCCCAGCGCGTTGACCACGCGGCCGAGCAGTTCAGGGCCGACCGGCACTTCCAGAATGCGGCCCGTGCACTTAACGGTGTCGCCTTCGGAGATGTGTTCGTATTCGCCCAGAATCACGGCGCCCACCGAGTCGCGCTCGAGGTTCAGCGCCAGGCCGTAGGTCGGCTGGCCGCTGGGGGTGGGCGGGAATTCCAGCATTTCGCCAGCCATCACTTCGGACAAGCCGTGCACACGCACGATGCCGTCGGTGACGGACACGACGGTGCCCTGGTTCTTGATGTCAGCCGAGACGGCAAGGCCTTCGATGCGGCTCTTGATCAGCTCGGAGATTTCTGCGGGATTCAGGTTCATGGTGTTCCTTCCGAAACTCAAGCGGTGAGCGCGAGCTTCATCTGTTCCAAACGGGCCTTGACGGAGGTGTCCAGCACCTCGTCGCCGACGACGACACGGATGCCGCCGATCAGCTCGGGGACGATCTCGACCGTGGCGTTGAGCTTGCGGGCAAAGCGCTTTTCGAGCGTGGCCACCACATCGGCCAGCGCATCGCCCTCGATGGGGAAGGCGCTCTGGATGGTGGCGTCAGACACGCCAGTGCTGAAATTGACGAGGGCCAGGTATTGCGCCGAGATCTCGGGCAAGGCCGCCAGGCGGCCGTTCTCGATGACGGTGCGCAAGAGATTGCTGACTTTGCTGTCGAGCGACAAACCTTGCTGCTGCGCGACGCCGGCCACCAGGTCGTACACCTGATCGGCGGTGACCTTGGGGTTGTCGGCGTACTGCCGCAACTCGGGGTCGGCCGCCAGCGCGGTCACGCCGGCCAACTGCGACTTCAAGCCCGCAGCGGCATCGGCAGACACGGCGCCGGCCGACGAGAACAAGGCCTCGGCGTAGGGGCGGGCGATGGTCGCCAGCTCGGCCATGTCAGAGCTCCGCCTTCAGGCGCGAAAGCAGGTCGGCGTGAACGCCGGCGTTGACTTCCTTGCGCAGGATCTGCTCGGCACCTTTGACGGCCAGACCGGCGACCTGCTCGCGCAGCGTCTCACGGGCCTTGACAGCCGCTTGCTCGGCTTCGGCGTGGGCTGACGCGATGATCTTGTCAGCCTCGACCGTGGCCTTGCCCTTGGCTTCTTCAATGATCTGCAGGGCCAGTCGCTCGGCGTCAGCCAAGCGTTTCGCGGCGTCGTCGCGAGCAGCGGAAAGCTGGGCTTCCACGCGCTTGTTGGCGACCGCCAATTCCGACTTCGCCTTGTCGGCGGCCGACAAGCCGTCGGCGATCTTCTTGGCGCGCTCGTCCAGCGCAGCCGTGATCGGCGGCCAGACGAATTTCATGGTGAACCCGACCAGGATCAGGAACACGATCATCTGAACGATGAGGGTACCGGTGATGCTCACTTGATTGCCTCAATTCGGTGATGGAAACTGCAGGCCCCAAAGGGGCTGCTCGCAGCGAACAGGGCCACTATCAGCAGCCCCTTCGAAACATCACTTCGGCAGGCGGGCGAGTTGGTCCAGGAAGGGGTTCGAGGTGGCGAACCACAACGCGATACCGGTACCGATGATGAAGGCCGCGTCGATCAGACCGGCCAGCAGGAACATCTTGGTTTGCAACTCACCCATCAACTCGGGCTGGCGGGCAGCCGATTCGAGATACTTGCTGCCCATGATGCCGATGCCGATACAGGCACCGACAGCGCCCAAACCAATGATCAGGCCGGCGGCGAGGGCGACAAAGCTGATGACTTCCATGATGACTCCTAAGGGTCTAAGTGGTGTTGAAAAAACGGAGAACGGAAAAGCGAAAAACGAAGGCCAGTGCCGACTCAGTGCGAGTCGTGCGCCTGGCCGATGTACACGAGCGTGAGCATCATGAACACGAAGGCCTGCAGGGTGATGATGATCAGGTGGAAGCCCGCCCACACCGAGCCAGCGATGACGTGACCGATGGCCAGACCGATGCCCGTGGCGCTCAGCGACCAGGCGCCGCCCATCAGAGCGATCAGCAAGAAGATCAGCTCACCGGCAAACATATTGCCGAACAGCCGCATGCCGTGCGAAACCGTCTTGGCAACGAACTCGATCATCTGCATCGCGAAGTTGATCGGATACAGCACAAAGTGGTTGCCAAACGGGGCCGTGATCAGTTCATGACCCCAACCGCCGATGCCCTTGATCTTGATGTTGTAGACCACGCACGTGATCAGCACGCCCAGCGACAAACCCATGGTTACCGACAAGTCGGCCGTGGGCACGACGCGCAGGTAAGCGTGGTGCGGATCGCCGCCCATCGCCGCGTAGATTTTTTCCCAGATGAAGGGCAGCAGATCGACCGGCAACAAGTCCATCGAATTGAGCAGGAAGATCCACACGAACACCGTCAGGGCCAGCGGCGCAACGAGCTTGCGGCTGGTGGCGTTGTGCACGATGCCCTTGGCCTGCGTGTCGACCATTTCGACCAGGATTTCGACGGCGGCCTGGAAGCGGCCCGGCACGCCAGAAGTTGCTTTGCGCGCCGCCTTCCAAAGCAGGAAGCAACCGAGGACACCGATGACGATGCTGAAGAACATCGAGTCCCAGCTGACCACGCTGAAATCGACGGTTCCGCTCATCTCCTTGTTGCGCAGGTGCGTCAGGTGATGAACGATGTACTCGCCGGCGGTCGGACCGTGTTCGGCGGCCGCATTCGCGGCATGAGCTTCTGCTGCCATGCTTTTACTTGTCTCGTCAGTTCAACTCTTCGAACGACCGCGCCACAAGAGCGCGACCCAGTAAACCTTCATGCACACCACCAAACCCGCCAGCAAGGCCGGCCAACTGAGGGGCTGCACGACTTTCGCGGCCAGCGCGAGCATGACCACCGAAACCGCAATCTTGACCATCTCCCACAACATGAAACTGACAGCACTGGAGCCGGGCGACATGCTGCTGAGCTTGCTGGTCATGCCGCGTGCCATCAAGGCACCCGGCACCACCACGGTGGCCGCACCGTAAAGCAGCGACCACCCATAAACCTGTTGGCCGGAAATAAGCGCCAACAGCAACGCCACTCCCACGCCGACCGCTGCTTGCACACCAATCACGCGCCACGGTGACAGCGGCGGTTGCTTGGCCCGCAGAGCCTGCGCTTCATCCCGCGTCAGCGGTTTGAAGTTTGACCCCCGCCCATTCGACGCTTCCTCACCTTGTTCGCGATCTTTTGTGTCCACCCAACGGTCGTTTCGGTCGTGCCGTTGGGTTGCCATGTCTTGAGTGAGGTCAGCAAAGCCTCGGAATTATACGAAGAAACCCGGACGGGTCGAAAGGAAACCCTGCAAGCCGGCGACCGAGGCTGCATGCACAGGCACACAATTGCTGCACACGCGCGGCAGCCGCAACCCGTCTGCCGCCTCGAAGACAGGCCGCGCCCATGAACCGCTTCATCCGTTTCACCCGCTTGAATCGCTTCGCCGTATGCGCGCTGGCGCTGGTTTTCCCCTTCTTTTTTGAGGGGATGGCTGCTGCGGCTGCGCCCGGCCCTGTGGTGACCACGCCCCAAGTGCGCGCCGAACTGGTGGCGCACGCGCCAGACGGTCTGGCGCCTGGCAAAGCGGTGACGCTGGGCCTGAAGATCGAACACCAGCCGCACTGGCACACCTACTGGAAAAACCCTGGCGATTCGGGCTTGCCGACCACGCTGGAATGGGCGCTGCCGGCCGGCGTGCAGGCCGCCGACATCCAGTGGCCGACGCCGAAAAAGTTACCGATAGGCCCGCTGTTGAATTACGGCTACGAAGGCACGCTGCTGCTGCCGGTGGCCGTGACGCTGCCGGCCGACTTCAAGGCCGACGCGTTGGACGTGAAGCTGCACGCCGAGTGGCTGGTCTGCAAGGACGTGTGCATCCCAGAAAGCGGCGACTTCGCGCTGCGCCTGCCTGCGCAGGCCGCCACCGCCGGGCACGCCGCACTGTTCGCAGCCGCCGCTGCCGCGCAGCCGCAAGACGTGGCATCGGCGCAAACGGCGGTGTCGTTCGACGGCGCCGCGATGGTGGTCCGCGTGAGCGGTTTGCCGGCCGACTGGCAAGGCCGCGCGATGAGCTTGCTGCCCGAAGTTCCGGGCCTGATCCAGACCGCTGCGCCGCAGCAGAACCAGTGGACGAACGGCACCTGGACGGCGCGTGTGGCGCTGGACCCACAGCGCAGCGCAGCGCCCAACGCGCTGGCTGCGGTGCTGATTGCCGACGACCAAACTGCGGGCCTGCGCCTGCCGATGGCCATCACCGCCCCTTGGCCCGCTGCGGCCCCCGCGGCGGCTGCGCTGCCGTCGCTCGTCACCCCCTCTGCAGCGCCCAGTGTCCCACCCGAAGCCGCCGCCAGTTTGGGTTTTGCGCTGCTGCTGGCCCTGGCCGGCGGCGCGCTGCTGAACCTGATGCCCTGCGTTTTCCCGGTGCTGTCTTTGAAGGTGCTGGGCTTTGCGCGCCACGCCGACGACCGCCGCGCCTTGCTGCTGGGCGGGCTGGCCTACACCGTCGGCGTGGTGCTGTCTTTCGTCGCGCTGGCCGGGCTGCTGCTGGCCCTGCGCGCGGGTGGCGAGCAACTCGGCTGGGGCTTCCAGTTGCAAACGCCCGCGGTGGTGGCGGCGCTGGCCGCGCTGTTCACCTTGATCGGCCTGAACCTGGCCGGCGTGTTCGAGATCGGCTCGGTGCTGCCCAGTTCCTGGGCCGCTGCGCAAGCGCGCCACCCGGTCGTCGATGCGCTGCTGACCGGCGTGCTGGCCGTGGCGGTTGCATCGCCCTGCACCGCGCCCTTCATGGGCGCTTCGCTGGGCGCGGCCGTGGCGCTGCCCACCGCGCAGGCGCTGTTGGTGTTCGCTTTCCTGGGACTGGGCATGGCCCTGCCCTACCTGGCCGCTAGCGCCTGGCCGCAGTTGGCGCAACTGCTGCCGCGCCCGGGCGTGTGGATGGCCCACTTCAAGACGCTGATGGCCTTCCCGATGTTCGCCACCGTGGTCTGGCTGGTCTGGGTGCTGGGCCAGCAGGCCGGCATCGACGGCGCGGCGGCGCTGCTGCTCTTGCTGCTGGCGCTGGCCTTCCTGGCCTGGGCGCTGGGTTCGCCCACGCTGGGCACTGTGGCCCGCCGTGGCCTGGGCACGGTGGCCGTGCTGGTGATGGCGGCCGCGCTGTTCTGGGCTGCACCGGCGCTGCACCAGGAGGCCGTCGCCGCACCCGGCGCTGCAGGCAACGCGGGCAGCGAAAACACCTGGCAGCTGTGGTCGGCCGAACGCGTGTCACAGGCCCGCGCCGAGGGTCGATCTGTCTTCGTGGACTTCACCGCCGCCTGGTGTGTGAGCTGCCAGGTGAACAAGCGCGTGGTGCTGTCGCGCAGCGACGTCAAGGCGGTTTTCGAAGCCCGCAAGGTGCTGCTGCTGCGCGCCGACTGGACGCGCCGCGACCCGGCCATCAGCGCTGAGCTGGCGCGACTGGGTCGCAGCGGCGTGCCGGTTTATGCGCTCTACGCGCCGGGCGCCAGCGCGCCGAAATTGCTGAACGAAATCCTGACGCCCAGCGAAGTGCGCGAGGCGATCGAGGCACTGCCCAAAAACTGAAGCGATGGGCGGCGTGGGCTCGCGTCAAGGCAAACGCTGGTACTGCGCGGCCAGCGCCTTGAAGCTGTCGGCCTCAACCGCATGGCCCAATTCCTCGGTCAGGATGGCGGCCACCGCGTTGGCCTGGCGAGCGGCTTCGGCGGCGTCCAGAAACAACAGCCGTGAACGCCGCGCCAGCACGTCGGCCACGCTGCGCGCCATCTCGTAGCGCGCCGCAAAACGCACCATGGCCACGCTGAGGCCGCCGGTCCGGGTTTCGGCGTCGCGCCACAGCCAGTCGTTGGCGCCGGGCAGGCTGCGCAGCAGCGCGGCTTCGCTGCCGTACAGGTGTTCGCCGGGCGGTTCGGACAAAGGCCGGCCCGCCGCCGCGCCCAGCAGCGGCAAACGCGTCGTCACGCCGCCGGCGCGGCGCGGCAGCAGGCCGGCGCTCATCGCGCGGTCCAGCACGTCTTCGGCCATCGCGCGGTAGGTCGTCCATTTGCCGCCGGTCACCGTCACCAGGCCCGACGGCGCGACCAGCACCGTGTGTTCGCGTGAGATGGCCTTGGTGTCGCCGGCCGCTGCGGTCTGCGGCCGAACCAGCGGGCGCAGGCCGACCCACACCGAACGCACATCGCTGCGCTTCGGCGCGCGCGCCAGGTAGCGCCCGGCCTCGCCGAGGATGAAGGCCACTTCCTCGGCGAAGGGCGTGGGTTCGCGGGCCAGATCCTGGCGCGGCGTGTCGGTTGTGCCCAGGATGGTCTTGCCCAGCCAAGGCACTGCGAAGAGCACGCGGCCGTCGGCGGTCTTGGGCACCAGCAGGGCGTGGTTGCCGGGCAGGAAGGCACGGTCGACGACCAGGTGCACCCCCTGGCTGGGGGCGACCAGCGGCGGGGCGGCCGGCGCATCAGGCGCACGGTCCAGACCGAGCACCGCATCGACCCACACGCCCGTGGCGTTGACCACACACCGCGCGTTCACGCGGGCCACCGAACCGGTCTCGCCATCCCTCACATCCAGCCCGCGCACCTGGCCCTCTTCGTGGACCAGCCCCGTCACGGCACAGTGGTTCAGCACCAGCGCACCGCGCGCGGCGGCCGTGCGCGCCAGCAGCAAAGCCAGGCGAGCGTCGTCGAACTGGCCGTCCCAGTAGCGCACGCCGCCCCACAGGCCGCGCGGCTGGGCGCCGGGCAGCAGTTCCAGCGCGCGGCGGGTGCTCAGCCATTCGGTGCCGCCCAGGCCCTGGCGGCCAGCCAGCGCGTCGTAGGCCTTCAGGCCGACACCGTAAAAGCCGCGTTCCCACCAGTGGTAGCCGGGCATGACGAAAGGCAGGCGTTGCGCGACGTGGGGCGCGTTGGCCAGCAGCGCGGCGCGTTCATGGAGGGCTTCGCGCACCAGGCCGATGTCGCCCTGCGCCAGGTAGCGCACGCCGCCGTGGACCAGCTTGGTGGACCGCGACGAAGTGCCTTCGGCGAAGTCGTGCGAATCGACCAGCACCACGCTGAAGCCGCGCACGGCCGCGTCCAGCGCCACGCCCAGGCCGACCGAGCCGCCGCCGATGACGGCCAGGTCCCAGACGCGCGGCTCTTGCAGGCGGGCCAGCAGGGCGGGGCGGGCCAGCAGGTCGCTCATGCCTTCATCCCTGCGCGAAGTTCACCGGCAGCCCCGGCACATCGACCCGCGCCGTCAGCACGCAGCCGGCCCACGGCTGAAGCGCCAGTTCGTCGGCCGGGCGGTTGCTGCGCGCGGTGGTGACGTACAGGGTGCGCAGGTCGGGGCCACCGAAACACGGCATGGTCGGGCAGCGCACCGGCAGCGGGACGGTCAGCAGAATCTCGCCGCTGGGCGACAGGCGCAACAGGCGCTGGCCCTCGAACATCGCCACCCAGCAGCAGCCTTCTGCGTCCATGGCCGCACCGTCGGGCCGGCCGCCGTAAGTGGCCAGGTCTTGCCCGGCGGCTTTCACCGGGAATTGCGCGAAGACCCGGCGACGTGACAGGCTGCCGTCGTAGCCATCGAAGTCCATCGCATCGATGCGGTGGGCCTGCGTGTCGCTCCACAGCATCGTGGTGCCGTCGGGGCTGAAGGCCAGGCCGTTGCTGACCGTCGCGCGGCTGGCCATCTTGGTCAACTTGCCGGCCGCCCAGCGGTAGAGCACGGCCTTGGGCGCGTCGCGCGGTTCGTAGATGGTGCCCACCCACATCCGGCCCTGCGGGTCGGCCTTGCCGTCGTTGTAGCGCTCTTGTCTGGGGTCGTAGGGCGGCTCGGCCAGCTGGCTGCGTTCACCGGTTTCGGGCTTGAAGCGGAACAGGCCGTCGCGCATGGGCAGCAGCAGGTCGCCGCCCGGCAAGGGCGCGCAGCAGCCGGGCTCGGCGGGCAGCGTCCACAGGCGATGAGCGGCGGTTTCCAGGTGCCAGCGGTTCAGCGTCTTGCCCGGGATATCGACCCAGTACAGCGCCGCCTCGTCGGGGTGCCAGAAGGGCGATTCGCCCAGCAGGGACGGTGCAACAGGCAGGTGTGTGAAGTCCATCAGGCGGTGGCGATATCGAGTTGCATCCAGGCCTCGAGCGTGGCGCCGGGCGCCAGCATGCGCAGGCCGTGCGCGGCCGGGTCGGCCATCTGGATGGCGTTGCTGACGTGGCTGACCGGCTCGACGCAATAGAAGGGTTTCGTGCTGGGCGTGTAGACCACCACATAGGGCAAAGACGAGCTCAAACGCAGTGCCAGTTGCGCGTCGGCGATCAGCGCCGGGCCTTGCCAGCCGGCGTAACAGTTGTCCAGGTCCAAGTCGACCACGGCGCCATGGATGCCAGCCTGCGACACGACCTGCGTGGCCAGGTCGTTGGCGTCGTTGTCCCAGCGCTCGGCCACGTTGATGGCCAAGCGCGCGCCCGGTCGCTTCGGAAAGTAAGGGTGCCAGCCCAGGCCCACGGGCTGAAGCTGATCGGCCCGGTTGGTGACGGCCAGGCTGACGGTCAAACCCGCGTCATTCAGCGCGAAACGCTGGTGCACATCGAAGGCAAAAGGCCAGTCTGCGTCGGGGGTGTGTCGGTAGCTCAACTCGGATTCGGCTTCGCTGGACGAGACCACGTCCCAAGCCCGCAGCCGCGCCACCCCGTGCAGGGCGTGCGGGCTGCCGTCGAAGTTGGCGGCGATCCGGTATTCCTGGCCTTGCCACTGAAAACGGCGCTGGCCGACGCGGTTGGAATAGGGCACCAGCGGGTAGCAGCCCGACACCGACGCAGCCGTCAGATCGGCGGCTTCTGTGCTGCGCAGCACAGCCGTGGCGCCGTGCCACAGGCCGGCGATGGCGCCACCGAGGTCGGGGCGCAGGGCCAGGCGCAGGGCGCCGGCGCGCAGTTCAACCGTGCTGGGATACATCGGCCAGATGATGCCCGAAGGCCACGCGCTGCCCCGGCTGCCCTGCTACCAGCGCGTGCCCGGGTCGAGATCGACCTTCAGGTAGTGCGCGCCCGGGATGGGGTTGAAGTAGTAGGGCGGGATTTCCTCGAAACCCAGCGAGGTGTACATCTCGCGCGCCGCTTCCATGGTGTCCAGCGTGTCCAGCAGCATGTGGCTGTAGCCGGCTTGCGTGGCCAGGTCCACCAGGCGCTGCGCCAGTTGCCGGCCCAGGCCAGTGCGGCGGAACGCGGGGCGCACGAAGAGGCGTTTCATCTCGCAGGTGTTGGGGTAGTCGGCATCGGGCAGGGCGCGAAAAGCGCCGCAGCCGGCGGGCTCGCCGTCCACCACGGCCACCAGCAGCGCGCCGCCAGGAGCGGCGTATTCACCGGGCAAGGCGGCCAGTTCGGCGTCGAAGTTCTGGAAGCACAGGTCGATGCCCAGGCTGGCGGCGTACTCGGCAAACAGATTGCGCGCCGTGACCGTCAGCGCCGGGTTGTCCACTTCGACCAGCGCGATCGGATCGGGCCCCATCAATTGCCAAGCCGGTTGACCCAGATCGCCAAGCCGGCGCAGGCCGCGCCCAGCACCAGCCCGAATGCGCGCGTGCGGGCGCTGTCCACGCTGGGCGGCGTGTCGGCGTCGGCGGGCGGTATGGGCTTGTCGCCGGTGATCATCGGCCGCACCAGATTGTTCTTCTTGCGCAGCAGGTAAAACACGATGGCGGCGATGTGCAGGACCACCAGCGCCAGCACGATCCACTGGCCGAAGTCACGGTGCCAACTGGTGGCGAGCAGGCCCCTGTCGGTGGTGACGTAGCGGTTCAGCGGACCCTGGAAGGCAATCTCGTCGTCGGCGACCAGGCCTGTGGCCACCTGCACCGCCAGGAAGCCGATCAGGCCGAACACCGAGAAGGCGCCCAGCGGGTTGTGGCCGGCCTCGAAGTGGTCGCCGGGGCGCGACTGGCCGCGCAGGTAGCGCAGCACCGTGGCCGGGGCGTAGATGAAGCTGGCGAAGCGTGACCAGCGCCCGCCGACCAGGCCCCAGATCAAGCGAAAGACCAACAGCGCCAGCACGGACAGGCCGCAGCGCATGTGCCAGACCATCGCGTTGCCGCCGATCCAGGCGGTACCCAAAGCGCCGAAGACGGCAGCGGCCAGTGACCAGTGAAAGAGCCGCGTGGGGAGATCCCAGATGCGGACTCCTTGGCGGACGGCAGGCAGCGCGGCAGGTGCAGACATTGCCGCGATCTTTGCAGCGTGCGGGCCGGCGCGCAAGCCCAGGCGTTCGGCGCCAGCTGCGATTGGCCTCGGCATGGAATGGGCGGACGGCGCCTTGCGTAAACTCACAGCGCTTTCCGCACAACCGTTCTGGAGATCACACGCATGAAGTCGTTGTTCCTTATCACCGCCGCTGCCGCCACCCTGTTGGCTTCGCTGCCGGCCGCCGCTCAGTTCCAGAAGCCCGAAGACGCCGTGAAGTACCGCAAGGCGGCCTTCACCGTGATGTCCGCGCACTTCGGTCGCATCGGCGCGATGGCCCAGGGCCGTGTGCCGTTCGACGGCGCCGCAGCGGCTGCCAACGCCGAAATCGTCCGCGAGATGTCGGTGTTGCCCTACGCCGGTTTTGTCGAAGGCACCAGTGGCACCGAGAAGGGCCAGCCCAAGGCCAATGTGTGGACCGAGCGTGCCAAGTTCGACGCTGCCGCCAAGAAGATGCAGGACGAAGTTGCCAAGCTGGCCGTGGCCGCGAAGTCCAACAACCTGGACACGCTGAAGACCGCCTTCGGCACTGCCGCTGGCACCTGCAAGAGCTGCCACGACGACTTCCGCAACCCCTGAACGGCACCGCCGGCGGGGTGCGCCACTAAGATGCGACGATGACTGCATCTTGCGACACCCCAGCCCGGCATGACCGGCCCTGACGCGCCCCTGACGGTGCTGGTGGTCGATGACCACGAGATCGTCCGCCTCGGTGTGCGCCACCTGTTGGGTGCCCGCGCTGCCGTCACCGAATGCAGCAACCTGAAAGCCGCACGTGCAGCCTTGGTGGCCAGCCCCTTCGACCTGTTGCTGCTCGATCTGGGCCTGGGCGACGACTTCAGCCTGACCGCCCTGCCGCAATTGCGTGCCGACCACCCGACGCTGAAGATCATCGTGCTCACGTCGATGGCCGAGGAACTGTTCGCCGAACGCGTGCTGCGCGCCGGCGCCGACGGCTATGTGATGAAGTCGGCGCTGGGCGACACCCTGCTGCAGGCCGTGAACACCGTGATGGCCGGACAGGTGCACGTCAGCGCACAACTGGGCAGCCAGATGCTGCGCCGCATGACCACCGGACAGGGCAACGCCAATGTCAATGCCGGTGCCCGGCCCGAGCTGTCGGGCCGCGAGATCGAGGTGCTGCGCCTGGTGGCAGCCGGCAAGGGCACGCGCGAGATCGCCGACGCGCTGAACCGCAGCGTCAAGACCATCGAAACCCACAAGCAGTCGCTGAAAACCAAGCTTGGCGCCGACAGCCCGACGCAACTGGTCAGATTGGCTATGTCGTGGTGCGGAGAGAACGGATGAAAGCACGCATCAAGGCACGCCGGAAATCGCTGCGGCTGCCGTTTTCAGCCAGCTTGCTGGCTGGCGCACTCTTCTGCGGGTTGGGCCTGGCTGGCGGCCTGGTTCGCGCTGCCGACGCGCCGCCCGAAGACCCGGTCTACGTTTACACCGCCACCCAGGGCGACACCTTGATCGGCCTGGGCCGGCGCTTCCTGGTCGACCCTGCGCGCTGGCCCGAACTGGCCACGGCCAATGTGCTGCTCGACCCCAACCGCATCGCCACGGGTGCCGCCTTGCGCATCCCGCTGCGGCTGATGCGCAGCACCTCGGTGCCGGCCACGCTGGTCAGCGTCACCGGCCGGGCCCAGGGTGCCGCGCCGGGCGCACTGCAGGCCGGGCAGACGGTGCCCGAAGGCTCGGCCGTCAGCACCGGGCCCGACGGCCACGTGACCATCCGACTGGTCGACGGCACGCTGCTGCGCTTGCGCCCCGACAGCCGCTTGCAATTGCGCGAATCGCGCGAGCTGAAAGACGCCGGCGTCGTGCGTTCGGGTGCGCGGCTGGAGCAAGGCCGGGTCGAGGTCGAAGCCGCGCCGGCCAAGCCCGGGCGGGCTGGTTTCAACATCGACACGCCGCAGGGCGTGTTGGGCGTGCGCGGCACCGAATTCCGCGTGGCGGTGGATGCCAGCACGCGCGGCGAAGTGCTGGGCGGCGTGGTCGCCGTCGAAGGCCGTGGCGGCAGCAACGAGCGCGTGAGCGCGGGCTACGGCAGCGTGGTTGATACCGATGGCCGCGTCACACCGCCGGTGGCCCTGCTGCCAGCGCCCGACACCACCACGCTGCCCACGCTGCAAGAACGCCTGCTGCTGCGCTTCCCCGTCCCGCCCCTCAGCGGTGCGGCGCGCTACCGCGGGCAGTTGGCCGCTGACGCCCGCTTCGACCGCGTGCTGGCCGACCTGACGTCCGTCACCCCCGAACTGCGCTTCAGCGACCTGCCCGACGGCGACTACGTGCTGCGCGTGCGTGCCATCGACAGCCTGGGCCTTGAAGGCCGCGACGCCGACCACCGCTTCCGCCTGAAGGCGCGGCCCGAAGCGCCGCTGCCGGCGTCGCCGCAACCGCGCGCCATCGGCATTGGCAGCAAAGCCGATTTCAGCTGGGCGGCCAATGCCGAGGCCGACCGCTACCGCTTGCAACTGGCCGCCACGCCCGATTTCAAGTCCCCACTGCGTGACCTGGGCAACCTGCGCCAACTGGCCACGCAACTGGACGGCCTGCAGCCCGGCATCTACCACTGGCGCTTGGCCAGCCTGCGTGCCGACGGCGACCAGGGCCCCTGGGGCGACCCGCGCAGTTTCGAATTGCGCCCGCCACCGCCCACCCCGCAGCCGCCGGCGGTGGGTGACGACAGCGTCAAGTTCGCCTGGACGGCCGCGCCCGGCCAGACCTTCGAATTTCAGCTTGCGCGCGAAGCGGCTTTCACCGTGCTGCTGCTGGAACGCAAGCTGACCCAGCCGGCGATCGAACTGCCGCTGCCGGCCGCCGGCCGCTATTACGTGCGGCTGCGCGCCATCGACCCCGACGGCTACGTCGGCCCCTACACCACGGCGCAGTATTTCGACGTGCCGGGCTGCCTGCGCAACAGCAGCGGGGCCTGCTTGCGGGCCGGTGAACAGACGCTGAACCTGGTGCCGTGAACGACCGGCTGAGCGACCGAGGCAGCGGTCGCAGGCGCCGCGCCCCGGCGTTGCGGCGCTGGGGCGACGAGGCCGCCATCGCAGCCCTGCTGGCCGGCTTGGCGGTGGCCGTGGCCTTGGGTGGCTGGGCGCTGCGGCTGGACCGCGTGGTCTACGACCTGGGTCTGACGCTATGGCGGCGGCCGCCACCGCCAGGCATCGTCATCGTGGCCATCGACGACGCCAGCGTGCAGGCAATCGGCCGCTGGCCCTGGAAGCGCGCGGTGCACGCCACGCTGCTGGAACAACTGGCGACAGTGAAACCACGCGCTATCGGCCTGGACCTGCTGCTCAGCGAACCCGATCCCGATCCCGAACAAGACCGCCTGCTGGCGCTGGCACTGCAGCGCGCCGCGCCCGTCGTGGTGCCCATCACCTGGCAGGGCGACGGCGCCGGCCGCCTGGTGGCGCTGGAACCTGCTTCCACACTGCGCGCGGCCGCGCGGTTGGGCGCGGGCGAATCCAGCCTGGAAAGCGATGGCGTGCTGCGCGACACCTTCTTGCACACGCGCGCAGCCGGCGACAGCGGGCCCGGCACGCCCAGCTTCGCGCTGGCGCTGCTGGAGGCCGGCGGCGAGACCATCCACCCGCGCACGCTGGCGAACGTCGAGCAAGATGAGCCTAGCGCTGATGCAGGCGAAAAGCGGCCTGACGCGACCGGCGCGACCGGCGCGACCGGCGCAACGGGTGCGACCGGCGCACCGGGCACAAAAGGCGCGCAACGCCTGGGCCGCTTGGCCATCCGCTACACCGGCCCACCCGATAACGTGGACCGCGTGTCCTACGCCGACGTGCTGGCCGGCGCCGTGCCGGCCGCACGCCTGGCTGGCCGCTACGTGCTGGTCGGCATGACGGCCCAGGGTCTGGGCGACACGCTGGCCACGCCGGTCAACAGCCGATACCTGGCCATGCCGGGCGTCGAAGTGCACGCCAACGCGCTGTACACGCTGCGCAGCGGTGACAGCATCCGCACCGTGGAAGCGCCGCGGGTGGCCGCGCTGTCGGCCGCGGCGGTGGCGCTGCTGCTGGCCGCCTTCGCGCGCTTCGGGCCGCGGGTGGCTTTGCCGTTGGCCGTGGGCTCGGTGCCGCTGGCCGTGGTCGCCAGCCTGTTGGCGCTGGGCGGCGGCGTCTGGTTCAGCCCCGTGCCCTGCGCGCTGGCCACCGTGCTGGCCTACCCGCTGTGGAGCTGGCGCCGGCTGGAACGCACGGTGCACAGCCTGGACGGCGAGATCGCCCGCCTGACCGAAGCCGACCCCGAGACCCGCACGCTGCACGGCACGGCGGCCGCGCTGAGCAGCGCGAGCGTCATGACCACCGCGCGCGCCCGCAGCACCGACGGCGACGTGCTCGAAGCCCGGCTGCACACGCTGCGCCGCGCCGGCGCCGTGGTGCGCGACGCACGGCGCTTTCTGGCCGACGCGCTGGCCGCGCTGCCCACCGCCATGTTGGTGGCCGACAGCGAGGCCCGCGTGGTGCTGGCCAACCCGCGCGCGGCCGCACTCTTCGACGTGGAAGCGCCCGACGACCTGCTGGGCCTGGACCTGGCGCGCCTGCTGGGTGAATTCAGCACCGCTGACGGCCACGACTGGCCTGCAGCGCTGGCCGGGCTGGTGGCCGGCGGCAGCGGCATTGCGGTGGAGGTGGGTCTGGGGCAGGGTCTGGGGCAGGGTCAAGGGCAGGGTCAAGGGCAGGGCAACCAATCCAATCGACGCGACTTTGTCGTCCATGTCGCCGCCGTGGGCCTGCAGGACCGGCGCCGCTGGATCGTCAGCATCGCCGACATCGAACCCGTCAAACAGGCCCAGCGTGAACGCGAAGAGGTGCTGGCCTTCGTCTCTCACGACCTGCGCTCGCCGGCCAACGCCATCGTGATGCTGGCCGACCTGAACCTGCAGGGCCACGTGCAGACACCGCAGCCTGAACTGCTGCAGGAAATGCGCCGGCTGGCGGCGCGCACGCTGGCGCTGTCCGACGGCCTGGTGCGCGCAGCCCAGGCCAAGACGCAAGCCCTGCAGCGCGTGCCCGTGGGCCTGCAGGCCTTGCTGGACGAGGTGGCCGCCGACCTGCGCGCGCAGGCGCTGGCGGCCCACATCACGCTGCACACGCAGGCCACACCGCCTGATGCCGAGGTGCCGGCCGACCACCTGCTGCTGGCGCGCGCGCTGGGCAACCTGGTGTCCAACGCGCTGAAGCACGGGCCGCCCGGCAGCCGCGTTGAACTGCGGGCCACCCGCAACAACGCTGACAAGGCTGACGCCCTCGTGCGCCTGAGCGTGCGCGACCAAGGCCCCGGCCTGAGCGCGGCCCAGTTGGCACAACTGGCGCGCGGCGGCGAAGGCGCCGCTGTGGGCGACGCGCGCGGCGTGGGCCTGGGCCTGCTCTTCGTGCAGCGCGTGGCGCTGCGCCACGGCGGCAGCCTGAAAGCCACGGTGGCCGACCACAGCGGTGGCGATGCCCCAGGCGCGCTGCTGACGATCAGCCTGCCGGGCTGAGCCGCACCGCGCCACAAGCGCCACCCCGCTCAGGGGTTCCCTGACCCTGCATTCAGGTTCCGCACCCGGCTGAAACCAGGGGCTGCTGGATACCGCTGCATGGCCCGGGTCCAGACACTGGAGTCCTTGCGTAACAAGCTGTTTGAACGACCCCGGGACATGTTCACCACCGCGCTTTGGAATGTGCTGCGCAAGCGCTTTGGCGCCGTGCGCCCGAACCCGACCGCTCACGAGGGCGGCGCGCCGACCACCGGCCTGCAGGAAGGCCTGTCAGGCGGCTTGCACAGCAGCCAGCGCCCGCGCAACTGGCACCCCGCTTCTGTGCCCAGCCTGCCACCCAGCCGCAACAACGCCGCGTACGCCGGCGCCTCGGCCTACGACAGCCAGTTCGACACCCGGCTGGACGCCGACCAGCTGGACTCCAGCGTGCTGCAACACGGCCACCGCACGGTGATGCAGCAGGTGCTGCGCGGCCGTGCCGACAGCTTCGTGCCGAGCTTCACGGCCAGCTATGGCGCCGACGCCAACGTGGTCTTCGACTTCCGCACCCGCCTGGTCTTCATCGACCCGCAGGCCCAGCGCCAACTGCGCGTGCACCGCGAACTGCCACAGCCCGCACCGGGCGCCCGCGCCACGGGCGACGCCATCGTGCGCGAGCTGGACGAAACGCTGTGGGACATGGGCATCGCCGCCGGCCCCTACCCGCTGCTGGACGCCCCCAGCGACTGGTGGCGCAGGCCGCTGCGCTGGGCCGTGGACGCCCGCGTCGAACGCTATTCACGCATCCCGCGCCACTGCGACCTGGCGCGCTGCCTCACCCAGGGCCCGGCCTCACCGTCCGAGTTGCGCCGCTACGCCAGCGTCAGCGTGGCCGATCTGCGCAGCTTCATCCAGGCCGGTTTGGTGCTGGGCCTGCTGCGCTGGTCCAACGAAGACTTCGCAACCACGCAGCGGCAGTCGCACTGAAACGGCCTTCTCTGCACTTCAGCCACCTGACCCCTGCTTTCAACCGAGACACCCACCATGCGCCCGATTCAAGTTTTCGTCGTCGATGACCACGCCATCTACCGCCGCGGCCTGGCCGCCATGGTCGAGGGCGAAAGCCGGCTGGCCTGGGCCGGTGAAGCCACCGGCGGCGCCGAGGCGCTGCGCAGCATCCCGGCCGTGCGGCCCGACGTGGTGCTGGTGGACATGGTGATGCCGGCCATGGACGGCCTGCACGCCGTGCGAGAGCTGCGCCCGCTGTTGCCGCAGACCCGCTTCGTGGCCCTGAGCTGCCGCCTGGACGGCGCCGACGCCCGCGCTGCGCTGGATGCCGGCGTTACCGGCTACCTGATGAAAACCGCCACGCCGCACGAGCTGGTGACGGTGATCCACGCCGCCTACGAAGGCCGCCGCGTGGTGGCGCCCGAGGTCGTCGAAGCGATGGCCGCCTTCGAGCGCGGGCCCTCGCTGGGCAGCGACCTGACGCGCCGCGAGCGCAGCCTGCTGTCACTGATGGCCTGCGGCATGGCGAACCAGGAAATCTCGCAGCGCCTGGCCATCGGCCTGCCCACGGTGAAGTTCCACGTCACCAACATCCTGACCAAACTGCACGTCGAAAACCGCACCTCGGCCGTGCTGGCTGCTCTGCGCAACAAGCTGGTGTTCCTGGAGCCGAGCGAGGCGGGTTGCCCTGCTGACTGAGCGGGCCCGAATTCAGCGCTGGCTGTGCAGGGTGACAGGGCCCAGCGGTGTGGCCAGCGTGGCGGTCAGCGTGGCAGCCAGCGGGGGCGTGCTCGGCGGCACGACGCTGACGCCGCGCAGCCGCAGCACGTCGCGCGCGCGGCTCGGCACGCCGCTCAAGGTCAGGCCGGTGAGCGTGACGCCTGAATCGGGCATGCGCGTGGCCGGGTGCAGGCCCCCCCACTGGATCAAGGTGGGCAGCGCGCCGCCGCAGTCCAGCCCGCCGTCTTCGCGCACCAGGATCTGCCAGCTGAGGGTGCCGGCCGGCGTTTCGCGGCTGGCGCTGACCGGCTCGCCAGGCTTGCAGCCGACGGTGATCAAACCCCAGCGGTGCATGTCCAGCATGGTGCTGCGCGCCACGGCGTGGATCAGTCGGGGGCCGCGTGCAACCAGGTCGGCCTGCAGCGCCGCGTCGCCCAGCCCGAACCAGCGCGCGCGGCCCGGCGGCGGCGCGGTGGGGTCGATGGCGATGATCTCCAGGTAGGCATCGGGAAAGGCCGGTGTGGCGATCTTCAGCAGCCGGTTGTGCGTGCCCATCAGCGGGTGTTGGCCGCCAGGCAGCGGCGTGACGCCCAAGGTGGCCTCGCACCACGCCACCCCTTGGTCGAGGCTGGCGGCGGCGATGACGAGGTGGTCGAGGAGGACGCTCATGCGGCGGTCAACGCGCGTTCACAAGGCGACCGTGCCTTCGATGCAAGCCGCCACGTCGCCGCCGATCCAGATGTCGGCGCCGCTTTGCTCGACAAAGACCCGACCCGCCCGGCCCAGCGCAGCGCCTTGCGCCGCCACGTAGGCCGGCGGCGCCAGGCCTGCAGCGATCAGCCACTGCGCCAGGCCGGCGTTCAGGCTGCCGGTGACCGGGTCTTCCGGCACGCCCAGGCCGGGCACGAAGGCACGCACTTCGAACGCCGTGTCCGCGCCGGCGAGCTGCGCGCCGACGAGACCGATCTTGACGTCGTGCAGTGCCGTGAAGTCGGGCCGCACCGCCAGCACCTGCGCGGCCGAGCGCAGCATCACCGCACACCAGCCCGGGCCGTTGTCCACCCACTGGTGGTGCAGCACGTCGCCGGCCTGCAGACCCAGGCCCTGGACGATGCGGGCCAGCGTTTCGGCGTCCAGCGGCCCGGTGCGCCGCAAGGGCGGGGCCGCGAAGGCCAGGCGTCCGGTACTGTGCCGAATGCGCACCAGGCCCACCCCGCATTCCTGCACCACCTGGCCGTCTTGCTGCGGCACGCCACCGGCGGCCAGCCAGGCGTGGCAACTGCCCAGCGTGGGGTGGCCGGCGAAGGGCAGTTCGCCTCCGGGTGTCCAGATGCGCACGCGGTAGTCGGCGCCGGCCGTGGTGGGCGGCAGCAAAAAGGTGGTTTCCGACAGATTCATCCAACGCGCGAAGGCGGCCATCGTGGTGTCGGACAAGCCCTGCGCGGCGTGCACCACGGCCAGCGGATTGCCTTTCATCGGCACGGCGCTGAAGACGTCGAGTTGGTGGAAGCGGCGGGGCATGGCAAGTCTCCGAGGCCAGGGACAGGATCAGCGTGTATCGAACCGGGATCAGGCAGCAGCGAGGATGCGCGCCAGCGCCGCCACCGCCGTTTCGATCTGCGCGGGCGTGGCCGTCACGAAGCTCAAACGCAGGGTGTTGGCGTGCCCGCCGTTCGGGAAGAAGGTGGTGCCGGGCACGAAAGCCATGCCGGCTTCGACAGCCTGCGGCAGCAGCGCCGCCGCGTCGATGTGCGGGGGCAGCGTCAGCCAGAAGAACATGCCGCCGGCGGGCGGCGTCCAGTACACCCCAGGTGGCATGTCGCGCAACAGCGCGGCCTGCATCGCGTCGCGCTGCGCCTTGTAGCGGGCGCGGATGGTGGGCACGTGCTGCTTCAGGAAACCGTCCTTGATGACCTCGTGCACCACGCGCTGGTTGAAGCCCGGCGTGTGCAGGTCGGCGGCCTGCTTGGCCTGCAGCAACTTCGGGTAGAGCAGCTTGGGCGCGACGATGTAGCCCAGCCGCAGCCCCGGCGCCAGCACCTTGGAAAACGAGCCGAGATAGACCGCGCCGGCGTCCGAATCCAGGCCCGCCGAGGCGCTGAGCGGTGGCGGCGGTGGCGCGTCGAACCACAGGTCGCCGTAGGGGTTGTCTTCGACGATGGGCAGACCCAGTTGCGCGGCTTTGGCCACCAGCGCCAGCCGGCGCGCGGCCGGGATGCAGCGGCCGCTCGGGTTCTGGTAATTCGGCAGCAAGTAGACGAAGCGCGCACGGTTTCCCCCCAGCACGGCGGCGTCCAATGACTCGGGCAGCGGGCCTTCGCCATCGCCCTCGATGGCGATGAACTCGGGCTCGTAAGGCGCATAGGCCTGCAGCGCGCCCAGGTAGGTGGGCGACTCGACCGCCACCGCGCTGCCGGGGTCGATCAGCACCTTGCCGACCAGGTCCAGGCCCTGCTGCGAGCCGGTGGTGATCAGCACCTGGCTGGCGTCGCAACGCAGGCCCTGCGTGACCATCTCGCCGGCCACCCACTCGCGCAGCGGCGCATAGCCTTCGCTGGCGGCGTACTGCAAAGCCGAACGTGCCGAGGACGACCCGCCGTGCGTGCCATCGGGCGGCGTGTCGCGCAGCACGCGGGCGGTGGCTTCCTGCATTGCGGCGATCGGGAAGGTGTCGGCCGAAGGCAGGCCGCCGGCCAGCGAGATGATCCCCGGCCGTTCGGTGATCTTCAGGATTTCGCGGATGGTGGAGGGGTTCAGCCGCTCGGCGCGGCGGGCCAGGGTCCAGGTCATGGCGGGTTCCGGTTGCTGTGGAGGTGGAAGGTCAGGCAGTCTGCCGCACCGGCATGCGCCGGCCGACGAAGACCACGGCGATGACGGCCAGCGAGAACACCACGGTCAGCGGGTCCAACCGCTCGCCCAGCACCGGCACGGCGAACAGCAGCGCCAGAAAGGGCTGCAACAACTGCACCTGGCTGACGCGTACCAAGCCGCCCAGCGCCAGGCCGCGGTACCAGGCGAAGAAGCCCAGCCACATCGAGAACAGCGCCGCATAGGCAAAACCCAGCCAGGCCGATGCGCGCACAGGCGCGGCGGGCCACAGCCACAGCGTCACCGGCAAGGTCAGCGGCAGGCAAGCGACCAGCAACCAGCAGATCACCTGTTGCGCCGGCATCACCGCCGCAGCCCGGGCGCCCGCGACATAGCCCACCGCCGCCGACAACACGGCCAGCAACAGCCAGCCATCGGCGGCCGACAAAGCGCCACCCCCCTGCCAGGCTGCGAAGGCCAGCACCAAGGCGCAGCCCAGCACCGCACAGACCCAGAAGCCCAGCGAAGGCCGTTGCCGCGCGGCGATGGCGCCCAGCACCGCCGTGGCCAAGGGCAGCACGCCGGTGACCACCGCCGCGTGCATCGACGGCACCTCGCGCAGCGCCAGGCTCAGCCCCAGCGGGAAGCCGACCACGGTGCCCAGGGCGCTGACCGCCAGCGGCGCGATCTGCGCCCGACCCGGCCGTGGGGCCCGCGTGACCAGCAGGTAGATCACACTGAGCAAGCCCGCCACGGCGGCACGGCCGGCAGTGACAAAACCGGGCGGCAACTGCGGCGCGCTGGCGTCGCCGACCGCCAGCCGCGTCATCGGCAAGGTCATGGCGAAGATCACCACACCCAGCGCGCCCCACAGCAGGCCGCGGGTGGCGGCGCTGCGGCCCGTGCGCGTCGCCATGGCGGTGTTCGCATCAGTCGGCGGGGCGGTGGGCGAGACAGAGGCTGCAGCGGGCATGCAGCCAGTCTATTCGCCCCGTTGCACACAACCGGTCACGCCTGAAACACCACTCGCATCGGGCTTGTAGCGGGTGGCGGTTCCAATGGACGCAGCCCGTGAAATCCTGCCGTTGCCATGTTTCAAGCCTTCCCCTACACCGCAGTTGACCGCCCCGCCCGCGGGGCCGCCAGCACGGAACACAGCGGCCTGCAAGGCCTGAGCGAGTTCGAATACCAGAGGCCCGCCCAGGTGGGCGATGTGCACGCCGGCCGAACCCGGCTGGCCAGCCTGAACCCCAGCCTGCTGCAAGACCTGCAGCGCGCCGACGCTTGCAGCCGCCCGGGTGGGGCTGCCGGTGTGCATGCCAATGCGGGTGCAGGCCCAGGCCCAGGCCCAGGCCCAGGCCCAGACCCAGACACAGACACAGACACAGGCACAGGCGCAGGCGCAGGCGCAGGCCTGGACCTGCTGGAAGTGCTGGCCGCTGCGCTGCGCCACGGCCAGGCCTTGCAACTGCATCTGGAACTGGACAACCGAGTGATTCCGGTGGCGGTGTGGCCAGCGGCCCGCGTGGTGCACAGCCCGATGAGCCTGGACGGCCTGCTGGCGCTGCGCCTGCCCGAGCTGCGCGTGCTGCTGGTGCAGCCGGCCGGCGCCGAGCCGCCAGCCCGCCCTGGCGACACGCTCCCCAACCACAGGTCTCCACTGGGTACGCTGCTGTGGGAATTGGCCCTGCGCGGCGCGCGCGGCACGCTGCTGGCGCAGATCGCCGGCAGCGCCGCCTACCGCGTGTCGCCGGGCGCTGAGCTGGGCGCTGAGCTGGGCGATTTGGGCCTGGTCGGCACGCTGGCAGCGGCGGTGGAAAGGCTGCGGCGCGACAGCAGGCCGCTGCGCGACATCGCGGCCTGGCCGGGCTTCGACCCCGACCGCGCCTGTCGCCTGCTCAACGGCCTGTACCTGCAGGCCGCACTGATCGTCAGCCACAACCACCCGCAGGCGTTGGGCTGAGCGCGCGGCGCGTCAGCCTGGCCTCAACGGGCGCTCAAGACCTCCCAGCGTTCCATCGCCTGCAGCAACTCGTCGTCCAGCGCCACGTTGCGCGCCTGCAGCGCGGGGGCGCGGGGCGAAGCGCCAGCGTAGATGGTGGGGTCGGCCAGTTGCACGGCCAGTTGCGCCTGCTCGGCTTCCAGCGCCTCGATGCGCGACGGCAAACCGTCCAGCTCGCGCTGTTCCTTGTAGCTGAGCTTGGCGGCTTTGGCAGCCGGCTTGACAGGCGTGCTGGGGGCGACCTTCGCCGCCTCCACCTTGGGCGCGGGCACGGGCGCGGTCGATGTGGCAATGACCTTGGCGCGCTCTCGCTGCACCTTCCAGTCCTCGTAGCCGCCTTCGTATTCGCGCCAGAAACCGGGTCGGCCGCCATAGACCGGGTCGCCTTCCCAGGCGATGGTGCTGGTGACCACGTTGTCCAGAAAGCGCCGGTCGTGGCTGACCAGGAAGACCGTGCCGCTGTAGCTTTGCAGCAGTTCTTCCAGCAGCTCCAGCGTTTCGATATCCAGATCGTTCGTCGGTTCGTCCAGCACCAGCACATTGGCCGGCAGCGCGAACAAACGCGCCAGCAGCACGCGGTTGCGTTCACCGCCCGACAGCGTGCGCACCGGTGAATTGGCACGCGCCGGGCTGAACAGGAAATCGCTGAGGTAGCTCATCACATGCCTGCGGCCGGCATCGTTTTCGATCCACTCGCTGCCCGGGCTGATGGTGTCGGCCAGCGTGGCGTCCAGGTCCAGCGCACTGCGCATCTGGTCGAAGTAGGCGACTTGCAATTTGGTGCCGCGCCGCACGCTGCCCGAGTTGGGTTCAAGCTCACCCAGGATCAGCTTCAGCAGCGTGGTCTTGCCGGCGCCGTTGGGGCCGATCAGGCCGACCTTGTCGCCGCGCAGGATGGTGGCACTGAACTTGTCGATGATGGTGCGCTCGCCGCCATCCGGGTCGGGGAACCTGACCGTGGCTTCCTTCAGCTCGGCAACGATCTTGCCGCTGGCCGCACCGGTGGTGGTTTCCAGCCGCACACTGCCCAGCGTGTCGCGCCGTGCCTGGCGCAGTTCGCGCAAAACTTCCAGCCGCGCGATGCGGCCCACGCTGCGCGTGCGGCGGGCTTCCACGCCTTTGCGGATCCACACCTCTTCCTGCGCCAGCAGCTTGTCGGCGCGCGCGGCGGCCATCGCCTCGGCTTCCAGTTCACGGGCTTTCGCAGCTTCGAAGGCGGCCAATTGACCGGGGTAGTTGCGCAGGATGCCGCGGTCGAGTTCGACGATGCGCGTGGCCACGGCGTCGATGAAAGCGCGGTCGTGGCTGACCAGCAGCACGCTGCCACCGAAGTCGCGCAACAGACCTTCCAGCCACTGGATGGCGCCCAGGTCGAGGTGGTTGGTGGGTTCGTCCAGCAGCAGCACATCGGGCATGGCCACCAGCGCCCGACCCAGGGCCACGCGCTTCTTCAGCCCCCCCGACAACTGGCCGACCAGCCGCGCGCCGTCCAGGTCCAGGCGGTGCAGGGTTTCATCGACGCGCTGTTCCCAGGTCCAGCCCTGCAGGTGTTCGATGCGGGTCTGGATGGCGTCGAGGTCGTCACCTTCGGCGTGCGCCTCATACCGTTCGCGCAGCGCCTTGGCCTCGGCCACGCCTTCGCTGACGACTTCGAACACCGTGCCCTCGGCGTTCAGCAGCGGTTCCTGCGGTACGTAGATGACGCGCACGCCCTGCTGCTGCTGAAGCAGGCCGTCGTCGAGCTTTTCCAGCCCGGCCAGCACCTTCAGCAAGGAAGACTTGCCGGTGCCGTTGCGGCCGATCAGCGCCAGCCGGTCGCCGGCCTCGAAAGAGAGTGCCGCGCCATCGAGCAGGGCGACGTGACCGTAAGCCAGGTGGGCGTTGGAGATAGAGAGGAGAGCCATGCCGCGATTGTCGTTGGCGCGGCGGTCGGCGAGCGCGGGCGCTTGTCCTACGGCTCTGCGGGCAACGCGCCGACGCGGCGCAGGGCCGCCTTGCGGTGCAATCGGATTGCGATTTATTTTGCGAACTTCAACACGCCCATGCAAGCCACCATGATCAACCGCGCCAACCGCGCCAACAGCGCGACCACCACGCCCAGCACCGTCGTCTACACGCAGCGCGCCACGCTGCCGGACGTGCCCGTGGCGCAAACTTTCGACATCGACTGCACGCTGAACTACGAGGTCCGCGGCCCGACCGACTTCGTGTTCCAGATCCATGCGCACAACGGCATGGACCAACAGGTCCTCAGCGAGTCCCTGGTGACCACGCCGAACGTCCCGCAGCACGTCTATGCAGACCCCAGCATCGGCCACCGTTTCATGCGGCTGCATATCGACAACGGACCGCTGACGGTGCGCTACCTGGCGCGCGTGCAGCGCACCGTGCAGCCCCTGGACCCGCAGGCCCAGGAACTGGCGATCGCCGACCTGCCCGACGACCTGCTGCACAACCTCAACCCCACCCGGTACTGCGAGTCCGACCACCTGAGCCAGGACAGTCAGGCTCTGTTCGGACAATTGCCCCGTGGGATTTCTCGTGTGCAAGCCATCGTTGAATGGATCCACCAGAACATTGCCTACCAAATCGGTACGTCGAATGCGATGACCACGGCGCGCGACGTGTTCGCCAACCGCGCTGGCGTGTGCCGCGACTTTGCCCACCTGGGGGTGACCTTCTGCCGCGCGCTCAACATCCCGGCACGGCTGGTGGTGGGCTATGCCCACTTCGACGAACCGCCGCCCGACTTTCACGCGATGTTCGAGGCCTATCTCGGTGGCCGCTGGGTGATGTTCGACGCCACCCACATGTCGCCGATCGACAAGCTGGTGCGCATCGCCACTGGCCGTGACGCCAAGGACGTGGCCTTTGCAACGATCTACGGTCCGGCAACGATGCTGTCGATGGCGCCGCTGATCACTCAGGTGGGCGGCGCCGGCTCCTAGCGCGTCGAAACCGTCAAGGCCACCGGCGCTACTTTTTGCGCCGCAGCATCTCAGCGACGATGGCCGTGAATTGCTCGATGGCCTCCTGCTTGAGCAGGTCTTCGGAGATCACGGCCGACGCCGGAAAGCTGGGCAGCAGTTCGAGCCTGTACTGCATCAAGGTACCCGCGCCCTGCGGGCTGACCTTCATCAGCGAAGCCTGCTTCTTCATGCTGCCCTTGATCTGCGTCGAGTGGATCGCGGTCTGGTCATCCAGCTCAATCTCGCGCTGGCTGACGTAATCGAACTTCAGCCCACCAAATTTGACGGTTCCCCGCTGTTCGATGGTGAGACTGGAAACACCTGCCTTGAGGACGTGGCTGTCACTGACGTTGGGCACCCAGCGCGCCATGTTGGCAAAGTCGGTCAGCACCTCCCAGGCCAGCGTCGGAGGGACGGGCGCGCTGATGTCGGCCTTCAGCACATAGGCATCTCCGTCGCGCGTGACGTCGATCTTGCGCACCGGCGAATCGGCCAACGCCACGGTGGCGAGAGCACCGGCAATGCAGGCCATCGCAGCGTTGCGGCGAAGGGTCTTGAAACGCTTCAGCAAGGGGTGGGCGGACACGGGCAGCCGATTCAGGCCTTCGGGTGCAGGAAGTGCGTCATCCCGGCGGGTTGACGAAATCTGCGACGTCGTCCAGCACGGGTGCCAGCCAGCGCAACGGGAGCGCAAAGGCGCCGACCAGCGTGATGTGACTGACGCGCTCGTACAGCTTCAGGCTGACGGGCGTGCCGGCGGCCTGCAACTTGGCCGCCAGACCCACGGTATTGCGCTGCGGGTTGACCAGCGCATCGGTTTTGGCGGCACCCAGGAAAGTGCGCGGGGAATGGCTGCTGGCAAATGCCAGGGGTTGCGAGTTGCTGGGGTAGTTGGGATGGAAGAAAACCGGCTGCGCATCGACGTTGGTCATCGGCAAGAAGTCGTAGGGCCCCGCCAGTCCGATAAAGCCTGCCAGTTCGCCCGGCGAATGGCCCGTGGGCGACAGCCAGCGTGGATCAAGCGCCAGCATCGCGGCGTTGTAGGCGCCTGCGCTGTGGCCCATCACGAAGACGCGTTGCGCGTTGCCTCCCAGTTCGCCCGCGTGGTCCAGGCCCCAGGCCAGGGCCGTTGCGCAGTCGCGCAGAAAGTCGGGATAGCGCACTGCGGGATACAGCCTGTAGTCGGCCAGCAGGGCCAACATGCCGCGCGACGCCAAGGCCTCACCGACGAAGGCGTAGTCGCCGCGCTGCCCACTGGTCCACGAGCCGCCGTAGAAAAACACGACCACCGGCCAGCCACCTGGCGGCGCGGCCGTGGTGGGCCGGTACACGTCCAGCATCTGGCGCGGCCCGCTGCCGTAGGCCACGCCAGCGTTCAGCGTGTGGGTGCTGGAGGGTGCCAGCGCGTTGAGCGCCGTCATCGGCGCGCAAGCCGCCAGGCCTCCTGCAAGACCGACGGCAACGAGCAGGATCAAGGTGGAAATTTTCAGCATGATGGTGATCTGAGGATACGGTGCTGGAGCGAAAGTGGATGCACGCTCAGCGCCACCCTGCGTCCACCGTCGGCCCGCTCGCGGACCATCTCGAATCGACGTGCGCCGATGGGTCACGCCTGCTGGTGGCTGCTCACGACGATGTCTTTCCCCAGAGCGACGTTGTCAACGCCTTCAACGGCAGCACGCTGGTGGCCAGCCAGGCACTGGCCAACCTGGCGACCAACTGTTTCTCGGCCACCGGCACGCCGAAGGTCTGGGACTTCCTCATCGACACGGTCACCTTCAAACAGGCCGTCGGTCTGATCTTCACGCCGCCGCACATCGACCGGATTCCGCAGCAGCGCGTTCGGGCCCATGGCGTGCTGGCAGCTCACACGCCCAGCGCCGCCTCCAGTGCGTCGATGTAGGTCTTGGCCACCGGAAAACCGGTCTGGTCGGTGATCTCGGCGAAACCCGTCGGGCTGGTGACGTTGATCTCGGTCAGGCTGTCGCCAATGATGTCCAGCCCCACCAACAGCAGGCCGCGCGCGGCCAGGATGGGGCCCAGCGCTTCGGCGATCTCGCGGTCGCGCGGGCTCAGCGGCTGCGCCACGCCTTTGCCACCGACGGCCAGGTTGCCACGGATCTCCGTACCTTGCGGAATTCGCGCCAACGCAAACGGCACCGGCACGCCGGCAATGACCAGCACACGCTTGTCGCCCCTGACGATCTCGGGCAGGTACTTCTGCACCATCAGGGTCTGCGCACCGCCCTGATTCAGCGTTTCGACGATGCTGCCCAGGTTCATGCCGTCGGGGCCGACGCGGAAGATGCCCATGCCGCCCATGCCGTCCAGCGGCTTCAGGATGATGTCCTGGTGCTTGGCGTGGAAGCGCTTCACGTCGGCCTCGTCACGGGTCACCAGCGTGGGGCCGATGAACTGCGGAAATTCCAGGATCGCCAGTTTTTCCGGGTGGTCGCGCAGGGCACCGGGCTGGTTGAAGACGCGGGCGCCTTCGCGTTCGGCCTGGGTCAGCAGGTGGGTGGCGTAGAAGTATTCGCTGTCGAAGGGCGGGTCCTTGCGCATCAGCACGGCGTCCACGTCTTTTAGCGGCTGCGGCCGTTCGTTCGGCTGCTGCTGCTCGGCCTTGAACCAGTCGTGCGCGTCACCGGTGAGGGTGAAGTCGCGCACGAAGGCGGTCACCACCTCACCGCGCTGCCAGCGGATGTCTTGCGGGCCGCAGGCCATCAGCGTGTGGCCGCGCGCGGCGGCCTCCCGCATCATGGCGAAGGTGCTGTCCTTATAGGTCTTGAAGGTTTCCAGCGGGTCGGCAACGAAGAGCAGTTTCATGGTGGGTGTGCGGCCAGGAGCCTCGTTGAAGCGGCCGCCACTGTGGCACAAGCCGCACGAAGTCGCGCTGCAGGGCTCAAGACGCAGGCCTTGCGTGACGATGGTGTGACAATGAACGCCCAGATATGTGCCGTCTAGCCGCCTACCTCGGTGCCCCGCTCTACCTTGAAGAGCTGATCGCCAAACCGCGCCACTCGCTGATGCACCAGTCGCTGCGCGCCGAAGAGGCGAAAGTG
This sequence comes from Burkholderiales bacterium, assembly GCA_038316205.1. Lineage (GTDB taxonomy): Bacteria > Pseudomonadota > Gammaproteobacteria > Burkholderiales > Burkholderiaceae_C > Rubrivivax. The sequence continues at coordinate 51,421 of JBBQAI010000003.1, read as the reverse complement.
GTGACCAACGGCGACGGCTTCGGTGTCGGCTGGTACGGCGATCGCGAAGAGCCCGGTGTGTACCGCGACGCCACGCCCGCCTGGGCCGACGACAACCTGCTGGCACTGAGCCAAACCCTGCGCTCGGGCCTGTTCTTCGCCCACGTGCGCGCCGCCACCAGTGGCGCCAATTCGCGGCAGAACTGCCACCCTTTCCGCCACGGCAAATACCTGTTCATGCACAACGGACAGATCGGCGGCTACGGCCTGCTGCGCCGCACGCTGGAGAGTGCTCTGCCCGACAACCTGTACGCCGCACGCAAAGGCGCCACCGATTCCGAACTGCTGTTCCTGCTGGCCATGGCCCGCGTCGAAACCGGCATGCCGCTGGACACCGCGATGTTCGGCGTGCTGGATGACACCGTGGCGCTGATGCGCGCACGCGGCGTGAAACAGCCGCTGCGTTTCGCCGCCGTGCTGGCCGACGGTGAAAAGCTGGTGGCCTTCCGCATGTCCACCGACAGCAAGCCACCCACGCTGTACCTGCGCCGCGGCTGCGCCGGCACGATGATCGCCAGTGAACCGCTGGGCGATGAACCCGACACCGATGGCGACAGTGGCTGGCGTTTGCTGCCGCCCGGCGCCTCGGTGGTGATCAACGCCAGCAGCATCCGCGTCAGCGAGCACAGCCTGGCCGCAGTCGATCGGGCCGAGACAGCGGACAGCGCGGCCGACTAGGACCGGATTCACCCTGGGCGGCGCGGCCATCCAAGCTGTGCACAGATTCCGATTGCGCGTCACCTGCGTGACTTTTGCACGCCGTGCATAAACTCGGGTCAACCCTGCATTTGCCGCGACGCTGTGAAGTGGTCGACGTCGCCGGCTCCTGCGCACTGCAGCGCGGATCTGCACCCCCCTTTCAACCGTCTGTTTCGCGGGCCCGCTATGTCCACGTCGTACTCGCTATTTCCTCGCGCACCCCGGCCTTGCGCACCCCGGCAGGCGCGTGCTGCGCTGTACGGCAGCTTGGCCGTGTCACTGGCTGCGCTGTTGGCGGCTTGCGGCCCGGCACAGCCGCCCGCCGGTGCCGGCGGCCCGCCGGGTGGCGCCATGCCGGCCATGCCGGTGACGGTACGCACCGTGCAACTGCAGACCGTGCCGATGTTGGTGGACGCCGTCGGCCAGGCCGAAGGCAGCAAGGAAGTGGAAGTGCGGGCCCGCGTCGGCGGCCTGATCGAACGCCAGCTCTACGCCGAAGGCGACCGCGTGCGCGCCGGTGCACCGCTGTTCGCCATCGAACGCGCGCCTTTCGAAATCGCCCTGGCCACCGCCAAGGCGGCGCTGGCGCAAGAGCACGCCAAGCTGGAACAGGCGCAGCGCGAAGCCAAGCGTCTGAAGCCGCTCGCGGAGATGCAGGCCATCGCCCAACGCGAGGCCGACGACGCCAGCACCGCGCAACGCAGTGCCGAAGCCTCGGTGGCCGCCGCGCAAGCCCGTGTGCGTGACGCCGAATTGAACCTGTCCTATACCGTCGTCAACGCGCCCATCGCCGGCATCAGCGGCCGCGCCGAGAAGTCGCAGGGAAGCCTGGTCAGCGCGGCCGACGGCCTGCTGACCCGCGTGGTGCAAACCGACCCGATCTGGGTCCGCTTCTCGTTCAGCGAAAGCGAACTGGCGCAACTGAACGCCGGCAAGTCGGCTGGCAAGGCCGGCAGCGGCGCGACCGTGCGCCTGCTGGGCAGCGACGGCAAGCCGCTGGGTGTCGGTGGCAAGTTGAACTTCACCGGCAGCAGCATCGACGCCCGTCTGGGCACCGTGGGCCTGCGCGCCGTGTTCGCCAACCCCGAGTTGGCCGTGCTGCCGGGGCAGTTCGTCAAGGCCCAGGTGCAGGTCGGTCAGCAAAAGGCCTGGCTGGTGCCGCAAGCCGCCGTATCCACTGGCGAGCAGGGCAAGATCGTCTGGACCGTGCAAGGCGGCAAGGCCGCCCCGACGCCGGTGGAAGTGGGCGGTTGGGTGGGCCCCGACTGGGTCATCCTGAAAGGCTTGAAAGACGGCGACCAGGTCATCACCGACAACCTGCTGAAGCTGCGCCCCGGCGCGGCGGTGCAGGCCAAGGATGCGGCGTCGGCACCGCCGGCTGCAGCCTCCGGTGCTGCAGCTGCGGCGACGTCCCCGTCCTCGGCAGCGTCCCGCTAAGCAGAAGGACGCCGAATGAATTCGCGCTTCTTCATTGAGCGGCCCATCTTTGCGGCCGTGTTGTCCATCATCGTGGTGCTGGCCGGTCTGGTCGCGCTGAAGATCTTGCCGATCGCGCAATACCCCGAGATCGCACCGCCCACGGTCAGCATCACCGCCACCTACCCGGGCGCCTCGGCTGAAACGCTGGCCAAGACGGTGGCCGCGCCCATCGAGGAACAGCTCTCGGGGGTCGAGAACCTGCTGTACTTCAGTTCGGTGTCGTCGAGCAACGGCGTCAGCACCATCACCGTGACTTTCGACGTCGGCACCGACATCGACAAGGCCACCTTCAACATCAACAACCGCGTGCAACTGGCCACGCCGCGCCTGCCCGACGAAGTACGCCGCAACGGCGTGGTGGTGGCCAAAGTCAGCAGCAACTTCCTGATGGCGGTGGCGATCAGTTCGCCCAAGGGCACCTACGACTCGCTGTTCCTCAGCAACTACGCCACGCAAAACGTGCTGGACGACCTGAAGCGCGTGCCCGGCGTCGGCCAGGTGCAGCTGTTCGGCGCCCGCGACTACAGCATGCGGCTGTGGTTGCAGCCCGACAAGATGGCCCGCCTGGGCATCACCACGGGCGACATCAACGCCGCCGTCACCGCGCAGAACGCGCAGTTCGCGGCCGGCAAGATCGGCGCCGACCCGGCACCCAAAGGCCAGCAACTGGTCTACACCGTCACCGCGCGCGGCCGCCTGGTCGAGGCCGAGCAGTTCGGCGAGATCATCCTGCGCAGCACCGGTCAGACCACACCCGGCGCGCCCAGCACACCAGGTGTCTTGCGCTTGAAGGACGTGGCCCGCATTGAACTCGGCGCGCAAAGCTACGACACCGAAAACAGCGTCAATGGCATACCGGCCATCGCGATGGCGGTGTTCCCCCAGTCGGGCGCAAATGCGCTGGACGTGGGCGATGCGGTCAAGAGGCGCATGGCTGAATTGAAGGCCGACCGCTTCCCGGCGGACATCGACTACCTGATTCCCTACGACACCACGCGCTTCGTCTCGGCGTCGATCAAGGAGGTGGTGCACACCATCCTGGAAGCCGCACTGATCGTGGTGGTGGTGGTGTTCGTGTTCCTGCAAAGCTGGCGCGCCACGCTGATCCCGATGCTGGCCGTGCCGGTGTCTTTGATCGGCACCTTTGCCGGCCTGTGGTTGATGGGTTTCAGCATCAACACGTTGACGCTGTTCGCCATGGTGCTGGCCATCGGCATCGTGGTGGACGATGCCATCGTGGTGCTGGAAAACGTCGAACGCCTGATGCGCGAAGAGCACATGGCACCGATGCCCGCCGCCATCGAGGCGATGCGCGAGGTGTCGGGCGCCGTCGTCGGCATCGTGCTGGTGTTGTGCGCGGTGTTCATCCCGGTGGCTTTCCTGGGCGGCCTGGCCGGCACGCTGTACCGCCAATTCGCGGTGACCGTCACCATCGCTGTGGTCATCTCGGGCGTCGTCGCGTTGACGCTGACGCCGGCCTTGTGCGCCTTGCTTTTGAAACACGAAGACCCCGACCACCCGACCGCCACGCAGCGCTTCTTCGGGCCTTTCAACCGCGGCTTTGGATGGATCACCCGGCACTTCGTCGGCGCGGTGGATTTCGCGCTGCGCCGCCGCGTGGTGGCCTTGCTGGGCTTTGTCGCCTTGCTGGTTACGGCCACGTTTCTGTTCACGCGCGTGCCGGGCAGCTTCGTGCCGCCGGAAGACCAGGGCTACATCATCGCGGCGGCCGTGCTGCCCGATGGCGCCACGCTGGAGCGCACGGTGGCCACCACCGATCGCCTGCGCCACATGATGGACGGCAACAAGGCCAAGGAAAACTTCTTCGTCATCAACGGCTTCGACCTCATCGGCGGCGGCAGCAAATCGAATGCCGCCACCATCTTCGTGCCGATGAAACCGTGGGACGAGCGCAAGCAAAGCTCGGTGCAGCTGGCGGCCGAAATGAGTGGCATGGGCTTCGGCCTGCCGGACGGCATTTCCTTCGCCTTCAACCCACCGGCCATCCTGGGCCTGGGCCAGGCCGGGGGCTTCGAAGTCTTCGTCCAAGGCCGGCTGGACAGCGACACGGCGCGCCTGTCGCAGGTCACCAACGACTTCATGAACGCGCTGCGCGCACGGCCTGAACTGGCCGGCATCAACAGCTTCTTTCGGCCCACCGTGCCGCAGTTGCGGGTGGAAGTCGACCGAGAAAAAGCGCTCGCGCTGGGCATCCCGGTCAATGACGTGTTCGCCGCGCTGCAAGCGCAGTTGGGCTCGCTTTACGTCAACGACTTCAACAAAAGCGGCCGCACCTACCGCGTGACCATGCAGGCCGATGCGCGCTTCCGCGCCAAGCCCGAAGACATCGGCAACCTCTACGTGCGCAGCAGCACCACCGCACAGATGGTGCCGCTGAAGGCGCTGATCACGGTCAGCAGCCTGATCGGCCCGGAGCAGGTGGACCGTTACAACAGCTACGTCGCGGCCAAGGTGCTGGGCAGCGCCAAGCCGGGCTACAGCTCGGGCGAGGCGCTGGCGGCTGTTGAAGCCGTGGCCAAGCAGGTGCTGCCGGCGGGCTACAGCATCGAATGGACAGGCCAGGCCTTCCAGGAAAAGCGCACCGGCAATGCCAGCGTGTTTGCCTTCGGCTTCGCGCTGATCATGGTCTACCTGATCTTGTCAGCGTTGTACGAGCGCTGGGGCGTGCCGCTGGCCGTGCTGCTGGCCGTGCCCTTTGCGATGACGGGCGCCTTGCTCTTCGTCTGGCTGCGCAACATGGAAAACGACATCTACTTCCAGATCGGCCTGGTGGTGTTGATCGGCCTGGCGGCCAAGAACGCCATCCTGATTGCCGAGTTCGCGATGCAGGGCATGGAAGCCGGCAAGAGCGCAGCCGAAGCGGCGCGTGAAGCGGCGCGGCTGCGCTTTCGGCCCATCGTGATGACCTCACTGGCCTTCGTGCTGGGCGTGGTGCCGTTGGTCATCGCCACCGGCGCTGGCGCAGCTGCACGGCAGAGCATGGGCACCGGCGTTTTCGGCGGCATGCTGGTGGCCACTTTTGTGGCACCGATTTTCGTGCCGCTGTTCTTCGCGCTGCTGGCACGCAAGCCCCGGCCGCAGCACACCCATGGGACCGTGATTTCGCACGGCCCGACTGACGTGGACGTCTGACGATGAAGGCCCTGCTCACCACCCTGGCGATCGGCCTGCTGGCCGCTGGATGCACCACGATCGGCCCCGACTACCAACGCCCGGCCACCGCACTGCCGGCGCAGTACCCGGGCGCCGTCAAGGGGCTCGCCACACCCGCCGTGCTGATCGCCGCCGACTGGTGGACGCTGTATGGCGAACCCGAGTTGACGCGCCTGGTCGAACAGGCGCTGGCCGCCAACGCCGACATCGCACAGGCCGTGGCGCGGGTCGAACAGGCGCAGGGCCAACTGCGTGAAGCCGACGGTGCGCGGGTGCCCACGGTCAACGCCGGCGCCAACGCCGGGCGGGCTGAACTGGGCGCCTCGGTGCCCAGCAACACCAGCGGCCGCACCGTCAAGGGCAACGACTTCAAGCTGTCACTGTCCACATCTTTCGAGATCGACTTCTGGGGCAAGCTGGCCCGCACCTCCGAGGCCGCCCGCGCGCAAGTATTGGCCGGCACCACGGCGCGCGACACGGTGCGCCTGACAGTGGCCGGCGCGGTGGCGCAAGCCTGGTTCACGCTGCGCAGCCTGGACGCGCAATTGGACGCCACGCGCAGCACGCTGAAGGGCCGCGAAGACGGTGCACGGCTGATCGGCCTGCGCCTGAAGGCCGGCAGCGGTTCGCGGCTGGACGCCGAACAGGCCGAAATCTTGCGGGCCGACGCCGCGCTGCAACTGCGCGAACTGCAGCGCCAGCGCGCGCTGGCGCTGAGCCTGCTGGGCGTGTTGACCGGCGAGCCCGGCCTGGTGCTGCCCGACAGCGTGCTGGCCACCACGGTGCCGTCGGCACCGCCCGTGGGCTTGCCGTCGGCGCTGCTGGAACGCCGCCCCGACGTGCAGCGCGCCGAAGCGTTGCTGGTGTCGGCCAACGCGCAAATCGGCGTGGCCAAAGCGGCGATGTTCCCCAGCCTGTCACTGACCGGCGCCTTGGGCGGCGAAAGCGCGGCGCTGAGCACGCTGCTGCAAGGGCCGGCGCACTTCTGGAGTCTGGGCTTCGGTCTGACCGCGCCGATCTTTGACGGCGGCCGCAACGCCGCGCGCACCGACCAGGCTGGGGCGCGCCAGCGCGAGGCGGTGGCCGCCTACCAAGGCGCCGTTGCGACCGCGTTCAAGGACGTCGCCGATGCCCTGGCCAACGCCCGCGCGGCGCGCGAGTCGCAATCCGATGCGGAAGGGCGCAGCGCCGCAGCCGTCCGTGCGCAAACGCTGGCCAAGGCCCGCTTCGACGCCGGTTACGCCGGCTACCTGGAACTGCTGGACGCCCAGCGCACGGCCACCGCTGCCCGGCTGGACGCGGTGCGCAACCGCCAGGCTCAACTCAATGCCAGCGTGGACCTGTTCAAGGCGCTCGGTGGTGGCTGGGTCGGTAACGAAGGGAAGTGATCGGGGCACCGGCGGGGCGGTGCGCAAAGACGGAAATGCGCGGGGCGTGCGTCAAGCGCAATCCGCCGGCTGCAGAACTTCCAGATAGGCGTGCTCCAGCGTCACCGGCTGCACCTGCACCGCCGTGACGCCGGCGCCGTCCAACGCTTCCACCACCTCGCGCAGCGTTGCGGCTAGCGGCAGCAGGCAGCACAGTTGCCCGCCATAACGCCGCACCGCCCAGCCGAGTGCGGCGGCGCGTTGCAGCGTGGCGGTTTCATCGCTTGTCTGCAGCTGCGCCACGGCCTGCGCCGGTACGCGCGCGCGCAGCCCGGCCACGGTGTCGATCGCCGCGACGCGCCCATCGCGCATCAGCGCCACCCGGCTGCACAGCCGCTCGGCTTCGGCGAGTTGGTGCGTGGTCATCAGGATGGTCGTGCCGCTGTCGCGCAAGCCTTCGATCAACGTCCACAGGTCTTGTCGTGCCGCCACGTCAACCGCTGAACTGGGTTCGTCCAGCAGCAACAAACGCGGCGCGTGCACCAGCGCCACGGCCAGGCTCAAACGCTGCTGCCAGCCGCTGGACAAGCGCCCGGCCCGTGTGGCGGCGTGCGGCAACAGGCCGAAGCGCTGCATCAGTTCGTCCACCCGCGCCTTGCGCTGCGCGGCCGAAAAACCATAGAGCCGCGCAAAGAAATCCAGGTTCTCGGCGGGCAGCAAGTCGCGGTACAACGCGCTGTCTTGCGGACAGTAGCCCAGCCACGCTGCGGTGCCGGCTGAGACCGGCTGGCCGGCGATCAGCACCTGTCCGGCGTCAGCCCGCAGCAGCCCGCAGACGACGTTCAGCGTGGTTGATTTGCCGCAGCCGTTGGGGCCAAGCAGGCCGACGATTTCGCCGGGCTCGACGGCCAGTTCCAGGCCCTGCAGCACCTCGCGCGTGACGAAACGCTTGCGCAGGCCGCTGATCTGCAGCAGCGCCGTCATGCGCCTTGCTCTTCCGCCAGCAAGTAGCGGTAAGACGTGACGCCCAGCAGCAGCGCCACCGCGCAAAACGCGAACAGCAAGGCCAGTTCGGTGCGCAACTCGGCCACGCCGTAGCCGTAGGCCGCCACACCTTTCAGCGCCTGGTTCATGTGCAGGATGGGGTCGAACTGGGCCACCGCCTGCATCGCCTGCGGCATCAGTTCCAGCGGAAAGAATGTGCCGCCCAACACCAACAGCGGCACGCCGAAAGCCGATAGGGCCACCACCACCTCTTCACTGCGCTTCGCGAAGCGCGCGCCGAAGAAAAAACCCATGCCCACATAGGCAAAAACCGACAGCAAGACGACCAGCAGGCCCAGCGCGACGTTGCCGTGAAACCGCGCCCCGATGGCGTAGGCGATGGCGCACAGCACCACCACCTGCAGCGTCGCCAGCAGCGACTGCGCCAGCACCACGCCCAGGAAATAGGCCGCCGGCTTCAGGGGCGACGCCAGCAGCCGGCGCAGCGTGCGCCTTTCGCGCTCGGCGGCCACGATGGCCACCGTGCCGCCCAGGCAACTGAAGAACAGCGCCGCGCCCATCAGGATGCCGGCGGCGGCGGCGTCCAGCCCGGCGCGCATGCTGGCGTTGTGGGCGTAGACCAGCCCGAACAACAGCATCATCAGCGCCGGAAACACGGCCCAGAACACCAGGCCGCGCCCCTGGCGCCACTGTTCCAGCAAGATGCGCCCTGCGACGGCCCGCGTCTGTTGCAGCAGCAACGCCAAGCTACAACTGCAGCTTGCCGTAAAACACCACCGGGCCGGTGGGCTTGCCGGTGGGCGAGCCGCCGGGCGGCTCGACACTGACCGCCATGTGGTCGATGCCGCTGCCGCGCAAGCCGCCGGGCAACTGGCCCCGGCTGAGCACAGTGGTGCCGTCGGCCTTGATCAGGCCCAGCGAAGTCGGCGCACCCTTCTCGGGCGCCCACCACAGTTCCAGCACACGGTCAGCCGCCAGGGACACGCGGGTCAGCGGGCGCGCCACGACCGCGCGGCCGTCGCTGCTGAAGCTGGCCACGATGGTGGCCGGGTTGACCGCCGCCCCCGTGCTTTCCAGCACCACCACCACCGGCGCCTGCGCGGGCGGCGGGTTGCCCAGCATCACGCCCAGGCCCACCACGCCGGCCAGCGCCGTGCCCGACAGCGCGCGCCACAGGCCCAGGCGTTGCCACCAGGGTTGCACCGCCGGTGCCGGAAACAGTCGGTCTTCGATGGCGGTCCACACGCGCTGTGGCGGCGCCACTTCGGGCACGGTGGTGGTCAGCGGGATCAAGCGATCCTGCCACTCGCGCACGGCGCGTTGCAACGCAGGGTGGCTGGGCAGCAGCGTTTCGAAGCGGCTGCGGGCACGGCCGCGCAGGGTGCCGGCGACGTATTCGGCGGCCAGGGCTTCAGCCAGTTCAGGTTTGCCGTAGTCCATCTCAGTTCACCACTTTCGCGTCGTTGGCGGCGGCGCGGTCGAGGCAGCCTTTCAAGGTTGTCAGAGCGCGACGCACCCAGCTTTTGACCGTGCCCAGCGGCTCGCGCAGGTGCGCGGCCACCTCGGCGTGCGACAGGCCGTCGAAGAAGGCCAGCGCCACGCTCTGGCGCTGCGGCGGGGTCAGACGTTCCAGGCACTGGTGCAGCTCGCGGCGTTCGCCGGCGCTGCCCAGCAGGTCCAGCGGGCCGGGCGCATCGCTGGCCATGGCTTCGGTGGGATCGGGGCGTTCGTCGTCATCGTCTCGGCTCAGGCTGATGGTCTGAGGTTGGGTTTGCGCGCGGCGCAGGCTGTCGATGGCCCGGTTGCGGGCGATGTGGGTCAGCCAGGTCAGCGGTTGGCTGCGCGCGGCATCGAAGCTGGCGGCGGCCTTCCACACCGAGACGTAAACCTCCTGCAGCAGGTCTTCGGCCTGCCCGCGGTCGCGCTGGATGCGCAGCACCACGGCGAACAGATGACCGCTGGTGCGTTCATACAGTTTGCCGAAGGCCGTGCGGTCGCCCAGACCGGCGCGGGCCAGCAGTTGCGACAGCTCGCGGCTCTTCTCGGGCCAGTCCCGTTCATCGATGGTCTTCATGCCCGATCCCTACAATCCCTGCCATGCTGCCTGAACATCAATTCGTCCTCACGCTGGCCTGTCGCGACACCAAAGGCATCGTGCACGCCGTTTCGGGTTTGCTCTACCAGGCCGGCTGCAACATCATCGATTCGCAGCAGTTCGGCGACCTGCAGGGCGAGGATGCCACGGGCCTCTTCTTCATGCGCGTGCACTTCCAGGCGCCGCCCCAATTGGCCCAGGCCGCCACACTCGCCACGCTGTTCGAACACACCCGCCAACAGTTCGGCATGGAGGTGCGTTTCCACGCGCTGGCCGCACGCCCTCGGGTGCTGTTGATGGTCAGCCAGCATGGCCATTGCCTGAACGACTTGCTGTTCCGCTGGAAGAGCGGTTCGCTGGCCGTGGACATCCCGGCCATCGTCAGCAACCACCGCAATTTCGAGGCGCTGGCGGCCAGTTACGGCATCCCGTTTCACCACTTGCCACTGGTCGGTGGCAGCAGTGTGGAAACCAAGCGCGCGCAAGAGCAGCAGGTTGAAGCGCTGATCGCCCAAGAGCGCATCGACCTCGTCGTGCTGGCCCGCTACATGCAAATCCTGAGCGGCGATTTCTGCCGCGCACTGGCCGGCCGTGCCATCAACATCCACCACAGCTTCCTGCCCAGTTTCAAAGGTGCACGGCCCTACTTCCAGGCCCACGCGCGCGGCGTCAAGCTGATCGGCGCCACTGCACATTACGTTACCGCCGACCTCGACGAAGGCCCGATCATCGAGCAGGATGTGCAGCGCGTGGACCACACGCTGTCGGCCGAAGACTTCACGGCCGTGGGCCGCGACATCGACTGCATGGTGCTGGCCCGCGCGGTGCGTTGGCATGTCGAGCGCCGTGTGCTGATCAACGGCCACAAGTGCGTGGTCTTCCGCTGAAGGATGTGCGCCATGAAGACTGAACGCGCCAGGCGCGAAACGGCACACGCCGCTGCCGCCCCAAGTGCCTCGACGCTGGCGTTGGTCGCCCTGTTGGCGGCCCTGGCCGCACCGGCTCAGGCCGTTGTTGGTGGCACGCCCACCGCCACCTTTCAAGCCGTCGGCCAAGGCGTGCAGATCGCGCCTGACTGGGTCTTCACCGTCGCGCACTACACCATCGGTGTGGGCGGGTCCTACAACAACGGCTACGGCAGCCGCACCGTCGCAGCCACCTACTTCGCGCCGGGAGCCGGCCCCTTCCCCGAAAACGACTTCGCCTTGCTGCGCCTGGTGCCCGAAGCGAGCACCGCGCCCTATCTCATCGTCAATGACGTGGTGGTGGCAGACGGCACCTTCGCGCCCTTGCCCTTCACCATCGTCAGCGGGTTCAACAGCGGCCCGGCACGCGGTGCCGGCTACACCACGGTCAACGAGGCGGCCCGCATGATCGACCCCGACGACGCCGGCCCGCTGACTGCCGTGGTGGCGAACTACCTGCTCAGTTACGACAGTGCGGTCTACGTGCAAGGCGGCGACAGCGGCGGCGGACTCTTCGCAGGCCATGTCAGCGACAGCAGCGTGCTGTGGGGCCTGAGCTCGGCCCAGCTCACCGACGCGCAAGACGTGCCCATCGGTTCGGGCTTCGTGCAGCCGGGCGCCTACCGCCCCTGGATCGACGCCACCCTGCTGGCCGACGCCAACGACAACAACGCCGTGCTGTGGGCCAGCGCGGTGCCCGAGCCCGCCAACTGGGCCCTGTGGGCCGGCGCGCTGTTCGCATGTGGGCTGCTGCAGCGCGGCCGCAGCCAGCGCCACCGGGGCTAGTGCAGAGCTACCGCGCGCCCGCCTGGTTGCCGGGCGGCAACCTGCAGACGATTTGGGCGGCCACGCTGTCACGCCGCCACCTCGGGCCGCCGCCACAGTTCCAACGCGAGCGCTGGACCACGCCCGACGGCGATTTCATCGATGTGGACCATCTGGTACCTGCCGCACCTGACACAGCGAGCGGCACAACGACAAGCACAGCGACAAGCGCCCGCCACCTGGTGCTGTTTCACGGACTGGAAGGCAGCAGCGCCAGCGCCTACGCCCAAGCGTTCGCCGGCGTGGCGCAGCAGCGCGGCTGGGCCTACACGGTGCCGCACTTTCGCGGTTGTTCGGGCGAACCCAACCGCGCGCCACGGGCCTACCACTCGGGCGACTTCGAGGAAATCGGCTGGATCCTGCAGCGCCTGCGCGCGACCAGCGCCGCGCCGCTGCTGGCGGTGGGCGTTTCGCTGGGCGGCAACGCGCTGCTGCGCTGGGCTGAAGAAATCGGCGACAGCGCGGCGGCCACCGCGTCGGCCGTGGCCGCCGTCAGTTCGCCCATCGACCTGGCCGCTGCCGGCCGCGCCATCGACCAGGGCTTCAACTGGCTGGTCTACTCGCGCATGTTCCTGCGCACCATGAAACCGCGCGCGCTGGCCAAATTGGCGCTCTATCCGGGCCTGTTCGACCGCGACCGGCTGCTGGCCGCGCGCACGCTCTACGACTTCGATGATGTGTTCACCGCACCCCTGCACGGCTACCGCGACACCCCCGACTATTGGAACCGCGCCTCGGCCCAACCGCACCTGGCGCGCATCCGCATCCCGGCGCTGGTGCTGAACGCGCGCAACGACCCGTTCGTGCCCGGCGCGTCCTTGCCCGGGGTGTCGCAGGTCGGCCGGTACGTCACGCTGTGGCAGCCCGCGCACGGCGGGCATGTGGGCTTCCCGCAGGGCAGCCCGCCTGGGCAGGTGTTCACGATGCCGCAGGCGGTCAGCGCCTGGCTGGCCGAACGCGGTTGATATTTCAAGCTCAGGCTTAGGCTGCAGAAGATGGACGCTATCGTCGAAGCCGCGCTGCGCAAGTGGCCCAACGTGCCGCACTGCTACGGCTGGCTGGCGCTGGACGCGCGCGGCAACTGGTTCATGCGCGACGAGCGCATCCAGCATGCCGGGCCTTTCCCGCAGGTCAAAGGCAGCCGCATCGAACACGACAAGCTGCGCGCGTTCATCGAACGCAACTACGCCGCCGACGCGCGCGGCGCCTGGTTCTTTCAGAACGGGCCGCAGCGCGTCTACCTGCAACTGGAAGCCGCCCCCTGGGTGTGGCGCATCGGTGATAGCGAGGGCTGGCCGGTGACCAGCCACACCGGCCGGGCCGCGAACGTGCGCAGCACCTGGCTGGACGAAGACGGCCGCCTCTTCCTGGACACCGACATCGGCCACGGCCTGGTGCACACGATGGACATGGGCCTGGCGGCGCAGGCGGTCGAGGCGGGTGTGTGGCAGCCGCTTGAACTGGCCTTCGCGCGGATGCCGGCGCGCTTCGGCTACGTCTTGCAGCCGCAAGCCGAGTAGGCGCGGCCGATCGGCGCGTTGCGCGCCAAACTGCGCAGCAGACGGCGCAGCAGACGGCGCGGCATCAGGCGGGGGAGGGAGGGGTTTGCGTCCTGTCACCCCAGCACTTACGGCTGAGCCACAGCGCCGGATGCGCACCCGCCATGAAAAAAGACCGCCTTGCGGGCGGTCTTGTCAGGGGACGGGCCGTCGGCTCAGGGCGCGCTGGCGGCTGACTCGGCAGCGGCCGGCGCCTTGGGCTCGTCGAACTTGGCGCCGCCCTGGTTGGCCATGTAGACCACCGCACGGCCGACTTCGATATCGCTGTACTCGCCACCGCCCTGAGCGCCCATGGCGTTCTTGCCTTTCAACGCGGAATTCAGCAGCGCCTCGTAGCCCGTCTTGATGCGCGGCCCCCAGGCTGCGGCGTCACCCACCTTCGGTGCGCCCGCCGCGCCGCTGACGTGGCAGGCCGAGCACTGGCCGGTAAAGACCTGCTCGCCGGTGCGCAACACAGCCGGTGCCGACGCATCGCGCACCGTCACCGTGCCCACGGGCTGCAAGCGCCGGGCCACGGCCTCGGCTTCCAGGCCGGTGCTGCCGGCCGCCGTGCGGCTGCCCATGTCAACGTAATTCACCAGCAGGATGATCACGATGATGGGGATGACGAAAGACGCCACCACGGTCGCGATCAGCTGCTTGGGCGTCTTGATCGGGCCTTCATGCGGAAGGTCGTGTTCGGCAGCGCCGTGAGGTGCGTCGCTGGGTGCGTTGCTTCGCGCTGAATGGGGCGTATCGCTCATGAAATCCTCAAGTCCGGCCTGCGGGAATGCCGCCAGCGCACGCCGGCGAAAACCCGCAGATTATAGGGGTGACCCCGTATCCGACGAAGGCAGCCAGGCACAGGCGAAATCGCACCCTGCCCCGGGCGGTACAATGCCCGGTTACCCCGAGCGACCGTGGTGAAGTGGATATCATTGGGCCCTCCGAAGGCTTAGTCGCAAGTTCGATTCTTGCCGGTCGCACCAGCCTGCTGTGCAGTCGCCAGCAGCCTCTCGCGAGGCGCCCGCCAGGGCCTGCAGCGCTTTCCTCGGAGTGCCGTCGCGCACCACCCGCGCACCACCCGCGCACCACCCGCGACATCGCCATCGCCATCGCTGGTATTCGTCGCGTCGGTCTGCAATGCTTCACTGTACGGCGCGGCTGCCGATATCAGACCGAGTTCTTCTCGTCGATCCCTGATCCCGTTGCCGCGCGGGCCGCTTGCACCCTATGCCGTCCGCTTCCCAGAAACCGCCCACCGCCCGCGCCCACCGCCGGATGCGGGCGCTGCTGTCCCTAGGCGCCATGCTGGCGCCGTTGATGTTCTTCGCGTTGGGCGCCTACGCGCTGCGGCAGAGCCACGACCAGTTCGAGCAGCGCGCCGAGTTGCTGACGCAGAACCTGACCGAAGCGCTGGAACACAGCCTGTCTGCGAACGTCGAGAAGATCGACATGGCGCTGAATTCGATCGTCGACCACATCGAGACCCAGCTCGCCGACGGCGGACTGGAGACGCAGCGCGTCGCAGCCCAGATCCGTTCGCAGGCTGCTCGGCGGCCGGAACTGGACGGCGTGCGGGTCACCGACCAACGGGGTTTGGCCATCGTCGGCAAAGGCAGCGACGGCGCGCACCGGGTGAATTTCGCAGACCGCGAGTGGTTCACGGCGCAGCGCGACCGTGCCGACGCGGGCTTGTTCATGAGCCCGCCGTTGATCAGCAAAGTGTCGGGGCAGTGGGTCATCTCCTTCAGCCGGCGCTACCGCACGGCTGACGGTGCTTTTGCTGGCTGCGTCTCGGCCGCCGTGCCCTTGACCTATTTCCGGGACCGCCTGCAGGCCATCAATGCCGGCCCGCACGGCGAGGTCATCTTGCGCGACCAGAACCTGGGACTGCTGGTCCGCTTGCCCGAACCCGCCGGCGTGGACGCCGAAGCGGTGGGCAGCCAGGGCGTGTCGCCCCAGCTACGCGCCCACGTCAACAGCGGCAACGACAGGGCGACCTACCACGCTGTCAGCCCGACGGACGGCGTCGAACGCACCTTCTCCTTTCGCCGGATGAGTGTGGTGCCGCTGGTCGTCATCGTCGGCGCTGGCAGCGAGGACTACCTGGCCGACTGGTACGCCGAACGGCGCGCCGTGATCACCGTGTGCGTGGGCATCATGCTCTTCTACGGCGCCGGCGGTCTGGTGCTGTGGCGCTTGGGGGCGCAGAACAGCCAGTCGCGCCAGCGCATCGAACTGCTGGCCAAGGTGTACGAGCACAGCGGCGAAGCCATCATGGTCACCGACCGCGAACACCGCATCATCGAGGTCAACCCGGCCTTCGTGCGACAGACGGGCTACGCGGCGGCCGAAATGATCGGCAAGCTGGCGAGCCAGCTGGATTCGCCTCAGACCACCCCGGCCGACCACGAAGCGATGCGCCTGAGCCTGGCCAACACCGGCCTGTGGCGCGGCGAGTTGTGGGACCGCGCCAAGGACGGCCGCATCTACCCGAAGTGGATTTCGGTCTCGGTGGTTCGCGACGCCGACGGCGCGGTGACCCACCACATCTCGAGCTCGATCGACGTGACCGAGGCCAAGCAGGCCGATGACCGCATCCGCCATCTGGCGCATCACGACACGCTGACGCAACTGCCCAACCGCGTGTTGCTGCACGGCCGCCTGCAACAAGCGATGGCGGGCGCGCAACGCGAAGCCGGCCAATTGGCGATGTTGTTCATCGACATGGACCGCTTCAAGGACATCAACGACACGCTGGGCCACCCAGTGGGCGACGGCCTGCTGGTGGAAGTGGGCCAGCGCCTGAGCGCCCTGGTGCGCGACAGCGACATCGTGGCCCGCCTGGGCGGCGACGAATTCGTGCTCGTGTTGACCGGCACCGGGCGGGACGCCGCCCGTGCCGCTGCGTCGGTGGCCGCCAAGGTACTGGCCCACCTGGGCCGGCCGTACAAGGTGCAGGGCTACGAGCTGCATTCGACACCCAGCATCGGCATCGCGCTGTTCCCGGCCGACGGCGAAGACGCCGACACGCTGATGAAAAACGCCGACTCGGCGATGTACCAGGCCAAGTCGGCCGGTCGGAACAACGCCCAGTTCTTCACCGCCGCGATCAACCAGGCCACTCAAGACCGCCTGGTGCTGGAAGCCGGCCTGCGCGGCGCCATTCAACGCGGCGAGCTCTTCCTGAACTACCAGCCGCAGTTGGACCTGGACAGCCAACGCATCGTCGGTCTCGAGGCGCTGGTGCGCTGGCACCACCCCGATTTGGGGCTGGTCCCGCCGCTGAAGTTCATCCCGGTGGCCGAAGACACGGGCCAGATCGAGGCCATCGGTGCCTGGGTGCTGGAAGAAGCGCTGCGCCAGATCGCGCTGTGGCGCACCGCTGGCCACCCAGGGCTGCGCATGGCCGTCAACCTGTCGGCCCACCAGTTGCGCGGCGACGGCTTCCCGGAACAGGTGGCCCGCGCGCTGCACCGCCACGGCCTGCCGGGCTCGGCACTGGAATTGGAAATCACCGAAAGCGTGGCCATGCGCGACCCGGCGCGCACCGCCGACATGCTGCGCCAGTTGCGCCAGTTCGGCGTGGCGCTGGCCATCGACGACTTCGGCACCGGCTATTCGAGCCTGGCCTACCTGAAGCAGCTGCCGCTGAGTTGCCTGAAGCTCGACCGCTCTTTCGTGATGGACATCGAGAAAGACGCCAACGACGCCGCCATCTGCACCGCCACCATCCAGATGGCCCACAGCCTGGGCCTGGGCGTGGTGGCCGAGGGCGTGGAAACCGCCACCCAACTGGAATTCTTGCGCCGCCTGGGTTGCGACACCGTGCAGGGCTACTTCATCGCCAAACCGCTGTCGGTCAGCGACTGCGCGGCCTTCCTGGCGCAGCGCGCGGCCAGCGAAGCCAGCACTGCAGGCGCCGGGGCCGTCACCGCCTGACCGATCTCGCCAGGCCGGCTGCCCCCTCGACCGGTGGATGCCGGGTGGGTCACCGACTGTCACAGTTCGCCTTCCGCTGGCTACACTGGGCCGAGCAGGGGTGGCAAACATGAGTCGTAAGCACTATTTTTCAGGCGCCGCGCGCGTGATGTTGCGCATGCCACGGCGCTGGGCCGCCGCGCCGCTGTGCCTGGTCACCGCCTGGGCTCAGGCCCAGTCACCGGTCACGCCGGCAGCCCCCGCTGCCGAGCCCGCAAGCAGAACCGTATCGGCCCCCGACAACGGCATCGGCGCACCCACCACACCCCGCCCCGACTTGAAACTGCCCGAGTTGCGCGACCTGGGCCTGGCCGTGCCGCGCCCGGTGCGCGCCGCCTCGGCGATGCTGGGCCTGGGCCGGCAGCGGCTGGCCCTGGTGGTCGGCATCAGCACCGTGGGCGCGCGTCAGGTGGTGGACAGCGCCGGGCGTGACGCACAGGCCGTGGCCGCCGCGCTGCGCGAAGGCGGTTTCGTCGTGATGCTGCGCGAAGACGTGGGCGGTGCCGATCTGCGCGCCGCGCTGAAGGAATTCCACGACCGCCTGCAGCCCGGCGGCGTGGGCTTCGCCTACATCACCGGCTTGGGTGCCCAGGTCGAGGGTCAGAATTTGTTGCTGCCGCGCGACAGCAACCTCGATCCCGCGCTGCCGCTGGCCGAACGCCAGGCGCAGTGGCTGAAGGCCGGTGTGCCGCTGTCTGATGTGGTGGACGCGCTGATGGGCCCGTCCGACAGCCCGCGCCTGCTGGTGGTGGACGCGGCCTACCTGAACCCAGGACTGGCGGGACTGCCGGCTGCGGGCCTGGCCGCGCAGAAACTGCCGCCCGGCATGATGGCGATGTACGGCCACCCTCTGGGCAAGATGCAAGACGTGTCGGCCGTGGGCGCTCTGGCCAACCCACCCCCGACCGACGCCCGTGAACTGGCGGCTTCGCCCTTTGCGCGTGCCTTGGTGGGGCAGTTGCTGGCCACGCGCAAGCGCGCCCCCGAGGTTTTGCGCGCCACCCACCGCAGCCTGTACGACGGCAGCCTGGGCCAGAACGACGTGTGGATTGCTGGCGACACCGACAACGAAGAGCTGGCCGAGGCCACGCTGCTCGACGTCATCCCCCGCACGCCGGAAGAAATTGCCCGTGAAGCCGCCAGCCAGGCCGCGC
The DNA here is from genome assembly GCA_038316205.1 of Burkholderiales bacterium. Classification (GTDB taxonomy): domain Bacteria; phylum Pseudomonadota; class Gammaproteobacteria; order Burkholderiales; family Burkholderiaceae_C; genus Rubrivivax. Next base: position 33,097 of record JBBQAI010000003.1, on the reverse strand, counting down.
GCGCGCTGACCCGCCACACCGCGTCGAGCGTTGCCGCATCGGGCACCGGGTCGGCCAGCACGGTCACGAGCGCCGCCGGAGCGGCTGCAGCCGGCGAGCAATCGGTCACCGAGGTCCTGGAACGTGTGCCGAAAGCGCAGACGCTGAACCCCGGGCAGCCTGGGGGCGACACCATGCGCCCGACTTCGGCACGCAACGCGGTGGCCGATACGCCGCCATCGACGCCTCAGGCGTCCGCGCCGGAAGCGCCTGCGGCACCTTCTGCGCCGACCGCCACTTCCCAGCCGCCGGCTCCTTCCGTGCCCGGCAGCGCGCCCAGCCTGCCCGACGTACCGCGCCCACCCAGCAGCCTGCTGTCCTCGGCCGCCAGTGTGGGTAGCGCCGTGAGCACCGCCGTTGGCGTGGCCGGCACCGCCGTCAGCGTGGCGGGCACGGTGGCCAGCGTCGCCACGACGGCGGCCACGGCGGCCGTGATGGTCAAAGCGACCGAAGCGGCGGCGGTGGTCAGTGTGGGCACGACGGCGCTCGGCGCGGCAGGCTCAGCGGCCGGCCAGATGATGGCGCTGGCCGCGCGCTCGGTGTCCGGTTCGGCCGGTGAACCGCAGGCCGCCAGCGCGGCCGTTCAGCAGCTGACCGCCGCGCGCGGGGCCCAGGCCGCTTCGGCCAAAGCGGCCGCAGTCGCTGCCGCCCCGGCAGCCGCGCCTCTGCTGGCGCAGGCCACCCAAGCCGTGCAGGTGGCTCAGGCCAGCCAAACTGGCGCCGCCGCGCTGAGCGCGACGGACGCCACAGCGGGCGCAAGCTCGCGACTGCCAGTCAGCACGCCCGCCCGAGCGGCCGACTTGGCTGGCGACCTGCCGGTGGCCGCGGTGAACACGGCAGCTGCCGTGCCGACATCGACAGCCGCTGCCAGGTCTCTGGCGAACGCCACCGACGCGGCGAACCCGGCGAACCCGGCGAATGCGGCGAATGCCGCTAACGGCGCCACTGCCGCCAAAGCCGCCAAAGCCAGCAAGCCCGGATTGGAAACGCCCGACAACCGCACCGTGCGCAACGCCGACGGCGGCGAGCGTCCGGCCTACGCACCGCGCACCAATTCATACGGCTACTCCGAGGGCGACACCTACACCTACCAGGTCGTCGACACCTGGAAAGACGAGGTGCTCAGCCGCTACACCACGGCCATCGAAGAGGTGCTGCCCGACGGCCAGATGCTGGCCAACGGCCAACAGATGCTGATGGACGCCCAGGGCCGGCTGAAGAAGTTCGCCAATGCCGACGGCAGCGTCTCGCAGTTCGAACCCTCGCAAGACCTCTGGTGGTCCAACCCCAAACGCGGGGAAAGTCGCGACCTGCGCTTCACCGAAACCATCCAGCGCGCCGGCCGCAAGCCCAGCGAAGTTGAATGGAAGGGTTCCACCAGCGTCGGCAAGGCCCAGAAAATCGACACACCGGCGGGCGAATTCGAGGTGCTGCCCATCGAAAGCAGCGGCTGGGCCTATGAGGTCGTGTCGGACGGCTTGCGCAGCACCAAGTGGAGCCGCACGGTCTGGTATTCGCCCAAGCTGGGCCACCCGGTGGCCATCGACATCCAGGATGCCGACCGCCTGGGCAAGCTGCTCAAGCGCGAGCGCGTCGAGCTGCTGCACGCGCAAGCCTCGCGCGCCGCCACGCCCTGATGCCCGCGCCGACCCGTGGCGGCCCGCCACGGGCGGCGGCGTGTGGCGCGCGGAGCGCCCTCGCAGCGTGGGTGACTGCAACCGCGCTGCTGGCCGGCTGCGCCAGCAAACCGGGCTTGTCACCCGGCCGAGACGGCCCCGGCGCCAACCCACCCGCCAACCTGGCCAGCGTGCCCGACGCCCGTCCGCGCGTCGAACCCTTGCGGGTGGGCGGGCCGAACAAGCCTTACGAGCTGCTGGGCCAGCGCTGGGTGCCGATGACCAGCGACCAGCCGCTCGACGAAAGCGGCGGCGCGTCCTGGTACGGCCGCAAGTTCCACGGCCTGCCCACGTCCAGCGGCGAGACCTACGACATGTACGCGATGACCGCCGCCCACCGCACCATGCCCATCCCCAGTTACGCCCGCGTGCGCAACCCGGCCAACGGGCGCGAGGTCATCGTGCGCATCAACGACCGGGGGCCGTTTTCCGCCGGACGCGTCATCGACCTGAGCTACACCGCCGCGCTGAAGCTGGGCGTGCTGGCCGGGGTGGCGACGGTGCAGGTGCACAGGCTGACGCACCAAGAGATCCGCGAACTGCAAGCGCGTGAAGGCCGCGGGGGTCCTGACAAGCAGCGCCCCGATTGACGTTCTGCGTGAGGGCTGCCTCTCGCGCGGTGCCCAAAAGCAGTCCCTGAGTCGGTAGACGCCGCGTCTTGCCGGCTACTCGATTTGCCCCGATGCTCTCTACCCCGCGCACGCGGCGACGACAAGACGCATCAGGAGCACCGCTGCCATGGCCACCGACGACACCCAGCCCATCACCTTCTCTGTGCCCGGGCAGAGCGGGCCCATCGTCACGGCCGGCGCCACGCGGGGCGGGCCCGGCCCGGCATCGGCAGCGATGCCCGGCCTTGTGAAGGCCTCGGTGCGCGTGGGCGTGCAACGCGACGGCGGCGCCCCGCTGCGCGCCACCGCCGTGCCGGGCGAGGACATCGTGGTGCTGCACATCGAGAACGGCCCGGTCCTCTACCTGCACCCGGCCACCGCGCGCGACCTGCTGCGCGGCGCCAAGGGCAGCAGCAGTGGCAGTGGCGGAAACGGCACCACGCGCGGCACGACCGGCAGCAACCACGGCAACAACGGCAGCGACGACGTGGCGGTGGCGCTGGAACTGCAGTGGCCGGGCGCGGGCGTTGGCACCGGCGTGGGTTCCAGCACGCGCGACCTGTCTGACATCGGCCGCGTGCTGGTCTCGGGTTTCCAGGTGCTGACCAGCCCGTTCAAGGGCCAGGCTGCCGACTTCGCCGCCAGCGTGGTGGTGCAGAAGGTCGACAGCCAGGTCGAAGCCGGCGTCTACGCGCTGCGCCCTGACCGGCTGGACAAGCTCAAGGACAGCGGCCGCCGGCTGGCCCAGGTGCCGGCCGCCACCGAGCCGATGCTGGTGCTGCTGCACGGCACCTTCGTCGAAACCGTCAGCACCTTCGGCAAGCTGTGGGCGGGCCACGGCAGCGGCGTGGCCCAACTCTTTGAACGTTACGGCCAGCGCGTCTATGCGCTGGACCACCCGACGCTGGGCGCCAGCCCCATCGCCAACGCGCGCACCCTGGTGGACGCACTGCCCAACGGCGCGCGTCTGCACCTGGTGACACATTCGCGCGGCGGCCTGGTGGCCGAGGTGCTGGCCCGCCTGGCCGGCATCAAGGGCCTGCTGACCGACGCCGACCGCGCCTTCTTCGCCGACCCGGCCTACGCCGGCCAGCAGCGCGAACTGCGCGACCTGGCCGAGCAGGTGAAGCTGAAGAACGTTCAGGTGGAACGCGTGGTGCGCGTGGCCTGCCCGGCGCGCGGCACGCTGCTGGCTTCGAAGCGGCTGGACGCCTACGTGTCGGTGCTGAAGTGGACGCTGGAAGCGGCCGGCCTGCCGGTGCTGCCGGGCCTGGTCGACTTCATCGGCGAAGTGGCCCGCCGCCGCGCCGACCCTTCCGAGATACCGGGTCTGGCGGCCATGATGCCGGGCACGCCGCTGGTGAACTGGCTGAACGCGGCGCCCAAGTCCATCCCCGGCGACCTGCGCGTGGTGGCCGGCGACCTGCAGCACGGCTCCACCATCGGCAGTTGGCTGAAGTCGCTGCTGGCCGATGCTTACTACTGGACGGACAACGACATCGTCGTCAACACGAACTCGATGTACGGCGGCGCGCCGCGCGCCGGCGGCGCCACCTTCCTGCTCGACCAGGGCCCAGGCGTCACCCACTTCGCCTATTTCGAGAACGACAAGACCGCCAACGCGGTGGTGCGCGCGCTGGTCGACAACCTGCCGCCGGCCGGCTTCCAGGTGATCGGCCCGATGTCGTGGGCCGGCAAAGACGCCAGCGGTGCCCGCGGTGCAGAGCGCGGCTTGTTCAGCGAGGCCACGGCCAGCCCGGCCGACCCGCGCAAGCCGGCGGTCTTCGTGCTGCCGGGCATCCTGGGCAGCAACCTCAAGCAAGGCGCAGCCGAGGTCGCCGCACGGATCTGGCTCAGCCCGCTGCTGATCGGCGGTTTCGACCGTCTGGCCTACCGACCCGGCGGTGCCGACGGCGTGCAGGAAGACGGACCCATCGGCGCGGTCTACAGCGACCTCACGGCCTACCTGGCCACCACCCACGAGGTCATCCCTTTCGGCTACGACTGGCGCCGTCCGCTGCAGGAAGAAGCCGCCCGGCTGGCCGTGCGCGTGAAGGCCGCGCTGGACGCCCGCGCCACCACCAAACAGCCGGTGCGCATCCTGGCGCACTCGATGGGTGGCCTGCTGGCCCGCACGCTGCAACTGGTGGACCCCGCCACCTGGAACCGGCTGATGGCCCACGCCGAGGCTCGCTTCGTGATGCTGGGCACGCCCAACGGCGGCTCGTGGGCGCCTATGCAGGTGCTGTCGGGCGACGACACCTTCGGCAACGCGCTGGCGGCCATCGGTTCGCCCTTCGCCAACTGCAAGGCGCGCAGCCTGATGGCGCAGATGCCCGGCTTCCTGCAGATGCAGGCCAATCTGCTGGACGACCAGCAGGGCCTGGCCGTGGCCAGCACCTGGCAGCAACTGGCCGACGACGACGTGAAGCGCGAGCAGGACAAGAACTGGTGGCACCGCTACGCCGGCGAGGCCATGGACGCGGCCTACACCTGGGGCGTACCGCCCCAATCGGTGCTGAAACAAGCCCAAGACCTGCGCGCGCAACTCGACGCGCAAGTGGGCACATCGCTGAAGGCCTGCGTGGACAAGGTGCTGCTGGTGGTGGGCCAGGCAGCCACCACGCCGGTGGGCTTCGAGGTCGGCGCCGACGGTTTCACCTACCTGGAATCGGCCGATGGTGACGGCCGCGTGCCGCTGGCGTCGGCGCTGCTGCCGGGCGTGCGCACCTGGAAGCTGGCCTGCGAACACGGCAGCCTGCCCAGCGCGCAGCAGGCCTTCGACGCCTACGCCGACCTGCTGGTGCACGGCAACACCTCGCGCTTGCAGACGCTGGCCACGCCGGCTGCAGCGGGCGTGTCGCGCGGCGGGAGTGGCGCGAGGGCTGCGGCGCCCGCTCCCGCCGTGCTGCGCCGCAACCGGCCTTCACACCGGCCGGCGTCGGCACTGCCCGCGGGCGGCGAAGGCGCGGTCTTCAGCCGCCCCGCTGATGCCGACAGCGGCGCGGGCACCCCCACCGGGCGCGGCGCTTTGCCACCGGTGCAAGTGACGGTGCTCAACGGCAACCTGACCTTCGTCAAGCAGCCGCTGATGATCGGCCACTACCGCTCGCTGACGCTGACCGGTACCGAAGCCGTGGTCGACCGCCATCTGGGCGGCGCGATGGGCCAGTCACTGCGGGCCGGCCTTTACCCCAGCGACCCCGGCGCCCAGCGCACCTTCTTCAACCGCCAGGTGGACGCCGAAAACCCCTGGCAGGCGCCGCGCCCGTCGGCGGCCATCGTGGTCGGCCTGGGCGAAGAGGGCAACCTGACCGCCGCCCTGCTGGAAACCACCGTCAGCCAGGGCGTCAAAGGCTGGTCGCAGCGGGCGCACGAGGCTGGACAGGGGCCCGACGCACGCATCGAAATGGCGGCCACGCTGATCGGCAGCGGCGGCCTGGGCATTTCAGCCGGCGGCGCGGCGCGCGCCATCGCACGCGGCGTGTGGCTGGCCAACCAGCGTCTGGCCGGCGCCGGCTGGCCGCTGATCACGCGCTTGGTCATCGTCGAGTGGTACCTGGACCGCGCGGCCGAGGCCTGGCGCGGCCTGCGCCTGCTGGCCGAAGCCAACCCCAAGGCCTACACCATCGATGACCGCATCAGCAACGGCGTGGGGCCGCTGCGCCGCCAGCCGGAAAGCGGCTACCGAGGCACCAACTACGACCTCATCAGCATCACCGGCCCCGCCGACGGCCAGATTTCCTTTGAGCTGGACACCCGCCGCGCGCGCAGCGAAGTGCGCGCCCAGCACACCCAGCCGGCCCTGGTGCGCAAGCTGGTCGAACGCGCGGCCACCGCGCGCAGCAGCGACCCGCGCCTGGGCCACACGCTGTTCCAGTTGCTGGTGCCGCTGGAACTGAAGCCCTTCCTGAGCGGCACCGACCGCGCTGTGCTGAAGCTGGACGACCGCACCGCGCCCATTCCCTGGGAACTGCTGGATACCGAACCGGCCGACGGCAACGCGCTCATCGCTGGCGGGCAAAAACCGTGGTCCATCCGCACCCAGTTGCTGCGCACGCTCAGCACCGAGACCTTCCGCAACAACCCGCTGGACGCCAACGCCGAAGACGCGGTGCTGGTCATCGGCGCACCCAACACCGAGGGCACCACCTACCCGCCGCTGGAAGGTGCCAAGCACGAGGCGCAGGCTGTTGCTCAACTGCTGGCCGGGCCGGCGGGCATAGACCCCAAGCTGCTGTTCCCCTTGATCGACGACGACGAGTTCGACGTGATCATCGGCGCGCTGATGGCCCGGCCCTACCGCATCGTGCACGTCGCCGGCCACGGCGCGCCCAAGCAGCACGACGAGAAGACGGGGGCGCTGCTGTCGAAGGGCGGCGTGGTGCTGTCGCAGGGCGTCTTCCTGGGGCCCGACGAAATCGAAAAGCTGGAAACCGTGCCCGAGCTGGTCTTCGTCAACTGCTGCCACCTCGGCGGGCACGACGCCAAGCAGACCCTCAGCTTGAACCAGCCGGTGGCCTTCGCGGCCGGCATGGCCGACGCGCTGATCCAGATGGGCGTGCGCTGCGTGGTGGCCGCCGGCTGGGCGGTGGACGACGACGCGGCCGAGATCTTCGCCACCAGTTTCTACGGCGCGTTGCTGGCCGGCCGGCCCTTCATCGAAGCGGTGGGCCAGGCCCGCGAAAACACCTGGACGCGCACGCCGCACAGCAAGACCTGGGCCGCCTACCAGTGCTACGGCGACCCCAACTGGACCTTCCGTCGGGGCGTTGGCGACGCACAGGCCAACAGCAGCCGCGCGCCGCGTGGCAACAACGGCAGCAGCACCACGGGCGTGGCCGAAGGCATCGCCTCGGCCGCCGGGCTGGCGCTGGTGCTGGAAGACCTGGCCATCCGCACCCGCTACGCCACCGGCGACGTGGCCGCCCAGCAAGAGCAGGCCCGCGCGCAGCTGCGTGAACTGCAGGACCACCACGGCGACACCTGGGGCGGCATGGGCGCCGTGGCCGAAGCCTTCGGCGTGGCCTGGGAGGCTGCGCAAGACCTGGACGCGGCCATCGCCTGGTACGGCCGCGCGCTGCGCGCCAACGACGGCAGCGCCTCGGTGAAGGCGCACGAGCAACTGGGCAAGCTGCAGGTGGAACGCGCCTGGGCCATCGCCCAGGACCCCGGTGCCAACCCAGCCACGCTCGGGCAGATGCGCGAAGAACTGGGGATCGCCGTGCGCGAACTGCAGACCCTGGTGGCCCTGCAACCCACGCTGGAACGGCTGACCCTGACCGGCCTGGCCTGGCAGCGCCAGGCGCGCCTGCAAGCCCGCGACGGCCTGCTGCAAGAAAGCGTCGGCTCGCTGAACATGGCCCTGCAGACCTACGCGCGCGCCGAAACCGAGGCCGCCGATGCCGGCGACCCCAGCCTCTTCGAAGCCGCGCTGCTGCGCATGGCCGTCGAACTGGTCGCGCATGCCGGTGACAAGGCGGTGCCCGGCCTGGACCCGGCAACCACGGCCCGCACCCGGCGCAGCCTGCAGGCCCAGCACGACAGCGAACCCGACTTCCGCAGCCACGCCGACCTGCTGCAGCTGGACATCTTCGAAGCGCTTTCGGCCGGCGCCCTGGCCCAGCGCCAACCCGCTCTGGCCGCCGCCTACGCCGCCCTGCAAGCCCAAGTCGCCGCGCCGCGATGCTGGCGGGAGGTGCTGGACGCAGTCGGCTGGGTGCTCGAAACGCCGGCCCTGCTGAAAACCGCCGCGCACCGGGCGGCGGCCGGCAAGTTGCTGACGCAGTTGCGGGGTTACACCAAGGCGGTGCCCGCCCTGGCCTAACGCCCGCCCGTCACGTCCAGCACCGCGCCCGTGGTGTAACTGGCCTCGTCCGACAGCAGCCAGACGATGGCGGCAGCGCATTCTTCGGCCGAGCCGGCGCGCTTCATCGGCACCAGGGGCGCCATCTGGGCGGCGCGGTCGGGTTCGCCGCCACTGGCATGCATATCGGTTTCGATGATGCCGGGGCGGATGGCGTTGACGCGGATGCCTTCAGCGGCCACCTCGCGCGCCAGGCCCAGCGTGAACACGTCGATGGCACCTTTGGCGGCGGCGTAGTCCACGTACTGCCCACCAGCGCCCAGCTTGGCGGCGGCCGAACTGAGGTTGACGATGGCACCGCCGCGCCCGCCGGCACTTCGTGTGCTCATCCGCCTGACAGCTTCGCGCGCGCAGAGCATCGAGCCGATGACGTTGACGTTGAACAGGCGCTGCCAGCGCGCCACGCTGCCGGCGTCGATGCGGGCCGCCACGTCCACCACGCCGGCGTTGTTCACCAAGCCCGTCAACCCGCCCAGTTCGGCGTCGATGCGCGCGTACATCGCCAGCACGGCGGCTTCGTCGGCCACGTCGGCCTGCAGCACCAGCGCACGACGGCCCAGCGCGCGCACCTCGGCGGCCACCGCCTGGGCGGCGGCTTCGTCGCGGGTGTAGTTGATGGCCACGTCCCAGCCCGCGGCGGCGGCACGCAAGACCGTCGCGGCGCCGATGCCCCGGCTGCCGCCGGTGACCAGCAGGATGGCTTGGAGGGCGGACCGGGCGGGCGGCAGGGCAGCGGGCGTGTTCATGGCGCAAATTCTGGCGCGCCGGACCCAACGCCGCAGCGGGGTTCAGCCCGATTGCGAAGTGGCCAACGTGGCCTCGATCAGGTCGGCCAGTCGCTCGCCGCTTTGTGCGGGGCGCAAGCCCTGGCGCCGCTGGGCCAGCGCCTGCGCAGCCGCGCCAAAAGACGGCGTGCCCACCAGCCGAGCCAACAGCGTTGCCACCTGGGCGGCGGTGCTGTCCGCAGCCACCAGCAGCCCGACGCCAGCCTCTTGCACGCGCTGGGCGACCATCATCTGCTCCTTGTGGCTGGGTAGCACCAGCTGCGGCTTGCCGGCCAGTGCCGCCGCACTGACCATGCCCACGCTGGCGTGCGAGATGACCACATCGGCCGAGGCCACCGCCGCGTCCGTTTGTACCGGCGCCGGCTCGAAGCGCACCCACGGCCCGCCCAGGCGCGTGGCCGCCTCGTTTGACAGCCCGGCCGCATGTACCAGCGCCAGCCAACCTTGTTCATGCAGCGCCGCCAGCACGACGCGAAATTCGGGGGCTGTGGGCGACAGGTAGACGAAGGCGCGCCGGCCCTGACCTTCAGGCCAGACCGGCGCCACGCCACTGTCGCCCACGTAGCTGGCGCCGAGCTGCAAAAAGGTGTCGGGGTAAGCGCCGTAGTGGTTGAACTCGGGCAACGAGACCAAGGCCTTGTGGGCGGGCTCGAACAAGGCGGTCAGGCGCGGCAAAGGCGCGTCGCCCAGCAGGGCCAGCGCCTGGTTCGCGCTGCGCAGCAAACGCGCGTCGTCGTCGGCACAGCCCGCGGCGGCAACGGCGGCAGCGGCAGGGTCCCACCAGGCGATGGCCGGAAAGCAGGCGCCAGGCGGCGGCAGCTCGAAACTGTTGCCGACCGCCCAAACCGGGAAAGGTCGGCCGCGCGCGGCCAGCAAGGCGGTGGGCGCATGGTCGGCGATCAGCAGGTCGGGTTGCAGCAGGTCGAAGGCCGTGCGCCAGGCGCAAACCAGGGCGGCCAGACCCGCCGGGTCCAACCAGCCGGCAGCGGCCAGCACTGCGGTGTAATTGCCCAGGCGCGGCGGGTTGGCCAATTGCGGCAGCCAGATCGGCGCCTGCCCCATCGCAAATCCGGCGGCGGCGACGCGGGCATGCGCGCGGGACAAGTCGCGCAGCAAGAAAGTGACGACGTGGCCGCGGCGGCGCAACGCCCGTGCGGAGACCAGCATACGGTCGATGTGACCCATGTTGGCGCCCATTTCCCACACTGCCAGCACGCGGCTCACAGGCCCACTCCGGGTTGAACCAGGCGTTCGTTCGAGGGGGTCGACCATCGGTTCGAGGGGGTGAAACGGGGGTGATGAGCCACTTGCAGCATCCGGTATGCGTAACCATGGACAGGGTCATTTCCCCGGGTTCTCTCACCATAAACCGAAAGTCGTCTCACCATGCGTTTGCACACACACCGCCTCACCACCATGACCTTGGGCGTACTCACCGCCATCGGGTTCGCAGCGTCCCCGGCCCTGGCAGCCCCGGTGCTGACCGCCGACAGCACGGCCTCCAGCAGCGGGAACGCAGGCACACCGTCGCCCAGCAGCTCAGCCGGCTACGTGGGCAGTTCCACATTCTCCAGCGATGCCGCCGGCCAGGGCCAGGGCTACAGCTTTGCACGCGACAACGGCGCCTACGCGGTGTCCACCTCCAGCACCGGCATGGGCGCCAGCACGGCCAACGCGCAATACCTGTACACGCTGGTCAACGCCACCGCCGTGGCCCAGCAGTACACGATGAGCTTTCACATCTATCACGGCTACCTCGACACCCAGACTCTGGCCGGATCGGGCCCCCTGTTGAGCACCGAATCGCTGAACGCCAGCTACCTGGCGCGCGTGCTGGTGGGTGGCCTGGCGGTCTTCAATTCGCAAGCCTCGATCACGACCACCACCGCCGGTTCGTCATGGAGCAAGACCGGCACCGACCTCAACGCGCTGGACGACGGCGCTGACGGCTACTACAGCTGGACCGACGCCTACTTCATGCTCGACCTGGGCATCCTGGCAGCGGGTGCCAGCATCGACGTGGCAGCACAGGTGGGCACGGCCACCATGGCCGACGTGGGCGTCTACACCTACACCCCGACGGGTTGCTACGACTACGCCGGTCCCATCACCTGCCCGACGACCAAGACCTTCAAGGGCAGCGCGCATTCGTTCTACGGCGACCCCATTGAGTTCGGCAACTCCAGCAGCGACACGATTGACCCAATTACCCCCATCACCTTCGCCAACAGCCCGGCCGGTCTGGATGTGCCCGAACCCACCACGCTGGCGCTGGCCGCGTTGGGGCTGGCTGCGGCCGGGCTGAGCCGCAAGCGACGCTACCGGCCGGGCTGAGTTCCCGCGCCAGGACTCCGGTCGAGACCCCGGCACACCCGGGCAAAACTCGACCGGCGACGTGGGCTGCGCGCGCTAGAGTCCGCCCTCCAGCGGCTCACACGGACGACGACATGCAGCGACGCCAACTCATCCTGGCCAGCGCCACCGCAACGCTGGGCCTGCCGCTGCCAGGGCATGCCCAGGCTCTCGAAAAGCCCAAGCTGACGCTGGCTGTCGGCGGCAAGAACCTGCTGTACTACCTGCCGCTGACCATCGCCGAACAGCGCGGCTACTTCAAGGCCGAGGGCCTGGACGTCACCATCGTCGACTTCGCCGGCGGCGCCCGCGCGCTGCAGGCGCTGGTCGGCGGCAGCGCCGACGTGGTCAGTGGCGCCTTCGAGCACACGGTGAACATGCAGGCCAAAGGCCAGCGTTTGCGCGCCTTCGTGCTGCAGGGCCGCGCGCCGCAGATCGTACTGGGCGTGAACCCGAAAACGATGGCCGGCTACAAGACCATCGCCGACCTGAAGGGCAAGAAGATCGGCGTCACCGCGCCCGGTTCCTCGACCAACGTGATGGTCAACTTCATCCTCGCCAAGGCGGGTTTGAAGCCTTCGGACGTGAGCATCATCGGCGTCGGCGCGGGGCCGGGCGCGGTGGCTGCGATGCGCGCCGGGCAGATCGATGCGCTGAGCAACCTCGACCCGGTGGTGACGCTGCTGCAACGCAGCGGCGACCTGAAGATCGTGTCAGACACGCGCATCGTGGCCGAGTCGGAACGGGTCTTCGGCGGCCCGATGCCGGCTGGCTGTTTGTACGCCCCGCAGAGCTTCATCGACAAGAACCCGGCCACCGTGCAGGCGCTGGCCAACGCGCTGGTGCGTGCCGACAAATGGATCCAGGGCGCCGGCCCCAGCGAGATCATCACCAACGTGCCCGAAAGCTATCTGCTGGGCGACCGTGCGGTCTACATCGACGCTTTCCTGGCCGCCAAGGGCGCGCTGTCGCCCGACGGCAGCTTTCCCGAGAAAGGCGCCGACACGGCGTTGCGCGCGCTGGCCAGCATCGATGCCGAAGTGGGCAAGGCGAAGATCGACCTGGCTGCCGTTTGGACGAATGAGTTTGTGAAGCGCGCGAATGCCACGTACCCGGCCAAGTACCCGAAAGGTTGAACGCCATGACCACCGACCTGATCCTCGAACGCAACGTGCCCTTGCCGCCGGCAGCCGTGTGGCGCGCCTGGACCGAACCCGAACTGCTGATGCGCTGGTTCTGCCCCTTGCCCTGGCGCACCGAAGACGCGCACATCGACCTGCGCCCGGGCGGCCGTTTCAGCTCGGTGCTGGTGGGCCCTGAAGGTGAGCGCTTCGCCAACGAAGGTTGCTTCCTGGAAGTGGAAGCGCCGCACCGCCTGGTGTGGACCAGCGCGCTGGGGCCGGGCTACGCGCCGATCGCCATCACCGGCGAATTCGCCTTCACCTGCACGCTCACTTTCGAGGCCGTGGACGGCGGCACGCACTACACCGCGCGCGCCACGCATGCCGACGTGGCAAGCGCCGACAAGCACGCGGCGATGGGCTTCCACGATGGCTGGGGCAAGGCGCTTGACCAGCTGGTCGACACCATGAAGGGCCATGTGGCCGAAGGGTGAAAGCTGATGGGAAGCTGGCGATCAGCGCAGCGGCGATGAACGCAGCGGCGATGAACGCAGCGGCGCTCAGCCTGCAGGGCGTGTCCTGCACTTTCGTCGGCGCCGGCGACGGCACGTCAGGCCAGCGCTACACCGCCGTGCGCGATGTGAGCCTGACGGTTGCCGCCGGTGAGTTCGTCGCCGTCGTCGGCCCCACCGGCTGTGGCAAGAGCACGCTGCTGAACATGACCGCCGGCCTGCTGGTGCCCAGCACGGGCACGGTGCAGGTCTTCGGCCAGTTGCTGGCCGGCATCAATGCACGTGCCGGCTACATGTTCCAGGCCGAGAGCCTGATGCCCTGGCGCACCGCGCTGGGCAATGTGATGGCCGGCCTGGAATTTCGCGGCACCCTGACCCGGCCCGACGCGCAGTCCTGCGCCGAAGACTGGCTGCGCCGTGTCGGCCTGGGCGGCTTTGGCGACCGCTACCCGCATCAGCTTTCCGGCGGCATGCGCAAGCGGGTCAGCCTGGCGCAGACGCTGGCGCTGGACCCCGACATCATCCTGATGGACGAGCCGTTTTCGGCGCTCGACATCCAGACCCGGCAATTGATGGAAAACGAAGTGCTGGATTTGTGGGCAGCGAAGAAGAAGGCCGTGTTGTTCATCACGCACGACCTGGACGAAGCCATCGCGATGAGCGACCGCGTGGTGATCTTGTCGGCCGGCCCGGCCAGCCACCCGATCGGCGAATTCACCATCGACATGCCACGCCCGCGTGACGTGGCCGAAATCAAGACCAGCGCCCGCTTCATCGAATTGCACGCCGCCATCTGGGCCGTGCTGCGCGACGAGGTGCTGAAGGGCTACGCGCAACAACTGCAGCCCAAGGCGAAGGCCACATGAGGACGATGGTGCTGGGCAAACGGAGCATCGCGATCAGCCAGGTGGCGCTGCTGCTGGCGCTGCTCGGCTTTTGGTGGGCGATGACCACGCCGGGCCTGCTGCCGAACGTGATGTTCGACAACGACCGGCAGGCCGCCTTCTTCTTCGGTGAACCGCTGAAGGTAGCGGTGCGAATCTGGGCCTGGTTCGTGCGCGACGCCGACATCTACCCGCACTTGGCCGTGACGCTGATCGAAACCCTGCTGGCCTTCGGTGTCGGTGCCTCGCTGGGCCTGGGCGGCGGGCTGTGGCTGGCGCTCAGCCCGACGGCCAGCGCGCTGCTCGAGCCCTACGTCAAAGCCCTGAACAGCATGCCGCGCATCATCCTGGCGCCCATCTTCTCGGTCTGGTTCGGGCTGGGCATCGCCAGCAAGGTGGCGCTGGGCGTGACGCTGGTGTTCTTCATCGTTTTCTTCAACGTCTACCAAGGCGTGAAAGAGGTCAGCCCGGTGATTTTGGCCAACGCCCGCATGCTGGGCGCCAGCCCGCGCCAACTGCTGCGGCATGTCTACCTGCCCAGCGCGACCAGCTGGGTCTTCAGCAGCCTGCACACCAGCGTGGGCCTGGCCTTTGTCGGCGCGGTGGTGGGTGAATACCTGGGCTCCAGCCAGGGCGTGGGGTACCTGATCCTGCAGGCAGAAGGCACCTTCGACATCAACACCGTGATGGCCGGCATCGTGGTGCTGACCGCCTTTGCGCTGCTGCTCGACGCGGCGGTGGGCCGCGTCGAGCGACGGCTGATGAAATGGCAGCCCAAGGCCGGTGTTTCCGAAAAGATGTAGCCCACGTTGCGCCGCAAAATGCGGTGGGTCGGCACAGCGCCCGCAGGCTCGGAATCCGCAAATGGCCCCAGAACACGACACGCCGAGCAACCGCTCGGCCAACCCCAGCATCCACGACGTGTCCGCCCCGGCGCGGCGGCAAGTCCTGCGCACCGGGCTGGGTGGCGCGGCCGCCTGGTTGCTGCCCCTGTTGCCCCTCTCGGCGCTCACGCCCCTGACCGGCTGCGCCAGCGGTTCCAGCGCCCGCATGGCCTCGCCACCCAGCCCGGTCTACGCCAGCGTGCCGTCCTTCGGCTTCAAAGCCGTTTCGACATCGACGGCCGACCGCGTCGTGGTGCCTGAGGGCTATGTCGTGCAGGTGCTGGCACCGTGGGGTGAGCCGGTGGGCATCGCCGGCAACATGCCGGCGTGGAAATGGGACGCCAGCAACACGGCCGCCGAGCAAGCCGTGCAGATGGGCATGCACCACGACGGCCTGCAGTACTTCGCGCTGGCCGGCTCGCGGCGCGGCCTGCTGGCCATCAACCACGAATACACCGACGACGGCCTGCTGCACCCCGGCGGCCAGTCGCCGTGGACGCCCGAGAAGGTGAAGAAGGCGCAGAACGCGCACGGCGTGGCGGTCATCGAAATCGAATTCAAGGACGACCGCTGGCAGTGGGTGCGGCCCTCGGCCTACGCCCGCCGCATCACCGCGCACACGCCCTGCGCGGTGGGTGGCCCGGCCGCCGGCCACGCCTTGCTGCGCACGGCCGCCGACCCCGCCGGCCGCAGCATCGCCGGCACGCTGGGCAACTGCGCCTCGGGCATCACGCCTTGGGGCACCTACCTGACCGGCGAAGAGAACTGGTCCAACTACTTCACCGCCGCCGACGTGCCCACCGCGCACGAGCGCCGTTGGGACATCAGAAAAGCCACCTGGTACCGCTGGCCCGAACACGACCGGCGGTTCGACACCGTGCACAACCCCAACGAGCCGAACCGCTTCGGCTGGGTCGTCGAGATCGACCCCAGCGACCCAAAAAGCACGCCGGTGAAGCGCACCGCGATGGGCCGCGCCGCGCACGAGGGCGCCACCGTGGCCGTCACGCGCGGGCGCCGCGCGGTGGTGTATTCGGGCGAAGACCGGGCCTTCGAGTACGTCTACAAATTCGTCAGCCGCGACACCATCCGCGCGGCCACAGCTACGCTCGGCGCCGCCAAGGCCAACGCCACGCTGCTGGACGAAGGCACGCTCTACGTCGCACGTTTCGATGCCGACGGCCGCGGGCGCTGGCTGCCGCTGGTGCACGGGCAGGGCCCGCTGACGGCAGCCAACGGTTTTGCCGACCAGGGCGAAGTGCTGGTGAAGACGCGCCAGGCCAGCGACCTGCTGGGTGCCACCAAGATGGACCGCCCCGAGTGGATCGCGGTGTCGCCGCGCGACAACTGGGTCTACTGCACGCTGACCAACAACAAGGACCGTGGCGCACCCGGCCAACCCGGCACCGACCCGGCCAACCCGCGCGACAACAACACCATGGGCCAGGTCATCCGCTGGCAGGAAGACGGTGACTTCGACGGCGACGTCTTCGCCTGGAATCACCTGGTGCTGGC
Organism: Burkholderiales bacterium; assembly: GCA_038316205.1. Classification (GTDB taxonomy): domain Bacteria; phylum Pseudomonadota; class Gammaproteobacteria; order Burkholderiales; family Burkholderiaceae_C; genus Rubrivivax. Next base: position 16,852 of record JBBQAI010000003.1, on the reverse strand, counting down.
CGGCGACCCCCAGCTCGCCCGCGCCAGTGCGCAGGGCAACATCAAAGGCGACGCCTATTCATCGCCCGACACCGTGGCCTTCGACCCGCTGGGCCGGCTGTGGATAGGCACCGACATCTCCAACAGTGCGCTGCTAAAGGGCGAGATGGCGCGCCTGGGCAACAACGCGCTGCTCGCTTGCGACCCGGCCAGCGGCCAGATGCGCCGCTTCCTGACCGGCCCGGTGGGTTGCGAGATCACCGGCGCCACCTGGACGCCCGATGCCCGCACGCTGTTCGTCGACATCCAGCACCCGGGCGAAACTGCCGGCGACCGCAGCGACGCAGCGGCGCCGCGCAAGTTCTCGAACTGGCCCGATTTCAGGCCCGACGGCCGCCCGCGTTCGGCCACGCTGGCCATCCGGCGGGTGGACGGGGGCGTGATCGGCAGCTAGAGCTGCCGCGCTCGTCAGCAAACAGCGGTCAAGGCTGGCCGTGTAGCAGCACCCGGTTGCGGCCGTCGCGTTTGGCGCGGTACAGCGCTTCGTCGGCGTGCTGCAGCAGTTGGGCGATTTCGTAATTCGGCGCAGCCGTCACACCGATGCTGACCGTGACCTTCAGACCGGCCACGGCGGCGTCGCCCCAGGCGTGGCTGGCCACGCAGTCGCGCAGGCGTTCACAGACTTCGGCCGCACCGTCCAGCGACATCCCGGGCATCACCAGCACGAATTCCTCGCCGCCGTGGCGCACCAGCACGTCGCGGTTGCGCGTGTTGTCGCGCAGCAGTTGCGCCAGGCTGACCAGCACACGGTCGCCGGTGGCGTGGCCATGACTGTCGTTGATCACTTTGAAGTGGTCTACGTCAAGTTGCGCCACGGCCAGCGGACGGCCCTCACGCTCGGCGGCAGGCAGCAATTCGGCACAGCGGCGCGCCAGGTGGCGGCGGTTGCCCAGGCCGGTCAGCGGGTCGCGCTCGGCGGTCTCGGCGAACTCGGCAGCGCGGGCGCGCTGCCGTTGCGCTTCCAGCCGCGCCTGCTCGGCCTGCCACTGCGCCTGCTGGCTTTCGGTGCGCGTGACGAACAGCTGTGACTGCGCGCGCAGTTGCGCGGTAGCGCGCCGCCGCTCGGTGCGCTCGACCACTTCGAAATGGCGCAGCGCCTCTTCGAAGCCGCCCAGCACACGGCAAGCGCGGTAGGCCGCATGGTGGGCGCGGATGGCGGTTTGCTGCTGCATCGCGGCGCCGGCCTGCTCGATCAGCTTGTTCATCGCTTGCAGCGCCTCTTCGGGTCGGTGGCTGGCCAGCAGCCAGTCGCCCAGCGTGGCCCGGATGCGCCAGGCGTGAGCCGGCAGACCGCGCTGCTGCGCCAGCGCCAGCGCAGCGCGCAACAGCGGTTCGGCGGCGTCCACTTCGCCCTGGTGCAACAGCACCTCACCCAGGTTGCCCAGGATGCTGACCTCCAAGGTCGGGCTGGGGCAGCGAACCAGCAGCGCGCGGGCCTGCTCGCCGGCATCGCGGGCGCGGGCCAGAACCTCTTGCATCCCGGCTTCCGGTTCGGCACCGCGCAGACGGTGCATCAGGCCGATGGCCACCGCGCACAACGCGGTCAGCGCCATCAGGCGCACCTCGTCGGGCGCGCCTTCGCCGTGGTCGTGCAAGGCCTGTTGCAACATGCGGTTGGCCTGCCAGGAATCGCCCATGCGTTCGAAGCAAACCGCCAGACCGTAGGCCGCGCCCAGCGCCGCGCCGTCGTCGCGCAGGCCCGCCGTCAGGCGCACCAGTTCAAGTGCGGCGTCCAGTGCCGCGTCGTGAGCGCCAGCTTCGCTGCCGGCCACTGCCACCAGGCGCAGCAATTCGCGGTGCTCGACGATCAGCTCGGCAGGATGCAACAGGGCCAGCGCCAGCGGCGCCTCTGCCAGCAACTCGGCATGGCGGCCAAGCCGCAGCAATTGGGTGCACAACCACGCCCGCGCGCGAGCTTCGTCGATCGGTAGCTGTAGCAGCGCCGCCAGGGAGATGGCATCGCGCGCCGCTTCACAGGCGCGGTCGGGCAGCGCGCCGCCCGCCGGGTCGGCCAGGGCCAGGGCGGCGGCCAGACGCCTCGCCGCGTCGGGTTCGACGTCGAGCAGATGGACGTCGTGCATGAGGAGCATGGGACTTGTCACCCCCGAGTTTTCGGCCATAACCGCCACAGCTTGAACGCCGGTTGGCCGGGTCGGACAGGAAAACGGCAGGCAGCGCCGGCCGCGTCTGGCCTGCGCTTACAGCGGCGCCGGCCCGAAGCCGATCGGAGCTTGGGCGGCCAGCCAGGCCGTCACCGCCCAGCAGGCGGTGTTCTGCGCCATCGCTGCCGGCTCTATGCGGGCCAGCGTGTCGTTCACCGTGTGGTGGATATCGAAATAGGCGGTGCCGTCCTGGCTGAGCGCCAGCGCGGGCCATTTGTGGCGGCGCATCAGCACGCCGGCGTCAGGGCCGGGGCCGCCGTCGTTGAAGGGTGCGGTCAGCGTCACGCCCAGCGGCGCCAGCACCTGGCCGATCTGCTCGACCAACGGCAGCGCGGCCGTCTGCACCCGGCTCTTCAGCTGCCAGACGCGGCCGGCGCCGAAGTCGCTTTCGGCGATCAACTGGTGCGGCACGTCCTTGTATTTATCACCGTACAAGCGGGCACCGTCGAAGCCGTTTTCTTCGTTACCGTACATCACCACGCGCACGGTGCGGCGCGGGCGCTGCCCGGCGTTGGCGATCAGCGCGGCCGCTGCCGCCGTGATCGACACGCCAGCGCCGTCGTCGACTGCGCCCACGCCCAGGTCCCAGCTGTCCAGGTGGCCGCCGATGGCCACGATCTCGTGCGCCAGGTCGGTGCCGGGCACTTCGCCGATCACGTTCTGCGTGGTCGCTTCGACATCGCTTTTCGAGGCCAGCGTGAACGCCAGGCGCAGCGTCTTGCCGTCGGCCTGCAGGGCGGCCAGGCGGTTGGCGTCGGGTACCGAGACGGCGAAAGCCGGGATGCGCGGTACGCCGATTTCGTAGCGCGTGGCGCCAGTGTGGGCGATGGGGTCGTTGTCGGTGCCGATGCTGCGAATGGCCAGCGCCAGCGCGCCCCGCCGGCCGGCTTCGATGGGCCCCAGCGCGCGCGCCACCACGGCGCTGCCGTAGCCCCGGCCGTCTTTGAAACGCTCTGTTTTCTGGTCGATGAAGACGATCTTGCCGCGCGCGCGGTCGCTGGTGTCGGCCTTCAGCGCGTCGAAATCGGCGTACCAGGCGATGTCGGCCTCGATGCCGCCTTCAGGTGTGGCCACACTGTTGCCGAGTGCCGCCATCACCAGCGGCAAGGCTTGCGGCGCCACCAGCCGGGCGGCAGCCGGGCCGCGCTGCCAAACGCGCAGGGGCGTGCTCTCTGCGCGCACGTTCTGCAGGCCGATGCGGCGCATGGCGGCCTGCGCCCAGACGGCCGCCTTGGCGTCACCGGCCGAACCGGCCGGGCGCGCGCCGACCTCGTTGCACAACTGCTGCACCAGGGCCCAGGCCGTGCCGTCGGCCATGCCCGCTTCGCGCAGCTTTTGGGCGTGCTGCAGGTCCAGCTCGCTGTAGGCCGGCGCACTTTGTCCGCGGGACATGCCAGAAGCGGTCAACGCAGCCATGGCCAAAAGATCGCGGCGCTTCATTTGGCCGTGGGCATGACGAATTCGGCGCCTTTTGCGATGCTGGCCGGCCAGCGCTGCATCACGCTCTTTTGCTTGGTGTAGAAGCGCACGCCTTCTTCGCCATAGGCATGCATGTCGCCGAACAGACTCTTCTTCCAGCCACCGAAACCGTGCCAGGCCATCGGCACCGGTATCGGCACATTGATACCGACCATGCCCACCTGCGCGCGCCGCGAAAACTCTCGCGCCACGCCGCCGTCGCTGGTGAACAGCGCCACGCCGTTGCCGAATTCGTGGTCGTTGACGAGTTGCAGCGCGGCCGCGAAATCGGCCACCCGCACGCAGGCCAGCACCGGGCCGAAGATCTCTTCCTTGTAGATGCGCATGGCCGGCGTCACGTGGTCGAACAGCGTGCCGCCGGTGAAGAAGCCGTTCTCGAAACCGGTGACTTTGTGGCCGCGGCCGTCGACCACCAAAGTGGCGCCTTCGGCCGCGCCGATGGCGATGTAGCCCTCGATGCGGTCACGCGCTTCCTTCGTGACGATGGGGCCCATCTCGGCATCGAGTTCCATGCCGTTCTTGATCTTCAACTTGCGCGCGCGGTCGGCCAGCAGCGGCACGATCTTGTCGGCGACATCACCCACCAGCACCGCCACCGAAATGGCCATGCAACGTTCGCCGGCGCTGCCGTAGCCGGCGCCGATCAACGCGTCCACAGCCTGTTCGATGTTGGCGTCGGGCATGACCACCATGTGGTTCTTGGCGCCGCCGAGTGCTTGAACCCGTTTGCCGTGGTGGGCACCGGTTTCGTAGATGTATTGCGCAATCGGCGTGCTGCCGACGAAGCTCAGCGCCATCACGTCGGGGTGGGTCAGCAGCGTGTCAACGGCCAGCTTGTCGCCCTGCACCACGCTGAAGATGCCGTCGGGCAGGCCGGCCTGCTTCAGCAGTTCGGCCATCAACAGGCTGGCGCTGGGGTCGCGCTCGCTGGGCTTCAGGATGAAGGCGTTGCCACAGGCGATGGCCACCGGGAACATCCAGCAGGGCACCATGCACGGAAAGTTGAAGGGCGTCACACCGGCCACCACGCCCAGCGGCTGGCGCAGCGTCCAGTTGTCGATGGCGGTGCTGACCTGGTCGGTGAAGTCACCTTTCAACAACTGGGGCACGCCGCAGGCGAATTCGACGATGTCGATGCCGCGCATCACCTCGCCCTGGGCGTCGGTGAAGACCTTGCCGTGTTCGGCGGTGATCATCGCGGCCAGAGTGTCGCGGTGCTGGTTCATCAGCGCCAGGAAGTTGTTCATCACGCGAGCGCGGCGTATCGGCGGCATGTCGCCCCAGGCCGGCTGCGCCGCTTTGGCAGCGGCCACAGCGACGTGGACGTCATCGGCGCTGGCCAGCAGCACCTGGCGCGCGGCCGCGCCCGTGGTGGGGTTCCACACCGTCTGGGTGCGCGTGCCGCTGCCGCGTTGCGGCTGGCCGGCGTACCAGTGCGTGATGTCAGTCGTCTGGGTGAAAGCTTCGGGTGCGCCCATGCTGCGTTTCTCCTGAAACGCGCAGTCTATTTCGGATCGATTTCGGGCGACACCGGGAAACACGCAGCCAAAAAAAACCCGCTGCGCGAGCAGCGGGTTGGGAAAAGTCCTCCGAGGAGGACGTCGTTGGGCCGTTGGGTGCCGCGCTGCAGGACAATCTGACACTGCGCGCCACCGATAGCCCGAAATCTATCGACAGCCGCTCAGCCCGACCATCCCCAAACCTGCGGAAACTGCCGTGACCCCCCTAACTCCGAATGGTCCGGGACCCGCCCCGCTGATCGACGCCGATATCGACCGCCTGGAAACCCTGCTCGACTCGCTGCCCGAGCCGCTGCAGCCACTGGACGTGAGCGCGCTGGACGGCTACCTGTGCGGCGTGTTGCTGCAGCCGCAGCGCCCGCCGCCGGCGCGCTGGCTGCCGCTGGTCACCGACATCGAAGGCCGACCCGCGCCCGCGAGCGTCGGCAATGCCGCCATGCAGGAACTGCAGGCCCTCGTGCTGCGCCGCCACGCCGAACTGGACCGCGCCATCGCCGAGCGGCAGTGGTTTGACCCGTGGATTTACCAGCTCGACGACGAAGCCGAACCCGCCGAATGCGTGCTGCCCTGGGTGGCCGGTTTCGCCGCCGCGATGGAAACCTTCCCCGCGCTGATGGCGATGAGCAACCCCGAACTCGTCGAGCCGCTGGCCCTGCTGTTCATGCATTTCGACGCCGAAGACCTGGAAGACGCCGAGGCGCTGCTGGCCGTCATCGAAACGCTGGAGCCGCCCAGCGACCTGGGTGAAGCGGTGCAAGACACCGTGCGCGCGCTGATGCTGATTGCCGACGTGTCACGGCCGCGCATGCCCGTGAAACCGGCCTTCCGCACGCCGCGCAGCAACCAGCCCAAGGGCCCGGCGCGACGCGGCTACCGCTAGTCAAGCGCCAAACACCGCCCGGGCGTGCCAGCCCAGCCCCTGCGCCACGCTGGCGAAACGGTCGCCGCGCACCCGCTCGGCGGCGGGAAAGCCGGCCGCGATGCGATCGACCAGTGGCGTCAGGCCGGTGGAGCCGCCGGTGAAATACAGCACATCCACGTCACCGGGCGCCACGCCGGCCATCTGCGCCGTTTCGGCAGCAGCTTGCACGATGCGCTCCAGGTCGGCTTCGATGGCCGCCGCCGCCTGCGCTTCCTGCAAACCGGCTTGCAGGCCGCGTTCCAGCAGGCCCAGGTCGATGTCGGCGCGGCCGGTCAAAGCCACGTCGATCTTGGCTTGTTCGGCCGCCGCAGCCAGCGCGTGGCCCAGGCGTTCTTGCACCGTCGTCATCAGCCGCGCGTGGTGGCGCGGGTCGGCGTACCAGCTCTTCATGCTGCGCAATTCGGCCAGGCGGTTGGGTGCGTAGACGGTGTTGATCAAGTGCCAGGTGGCCAGGTCGAAATAGACGCCGCTGGGCACCTCGCGCGGGGCCTCGCTGGCGTTCTTGGAATTGACCGGCGGGCGCCGCGTACGGTAGCCCAGCAGCGGCAGGATGCTGGCCAACTCGACATGCCGATCGAAGTCGGTGCCCGCCAGGTGCACGCCATGGTTGCCCAGGATGTCGCCACGCCGGTCGACGCGGCCGCGGCGCTCGGGGCCGACGCGCACCAGTGAGAAGTCAGACGTGCCGCCGCCGATGTCGGCCACCAGCACCAACTGTTCGCGCGTGACCTGGCTTTCGTGGTCCAAAGCGGCGGCGATCGGCTCGTACTGGAACTGCACCTCGCTGAAACCGACGGCGCGGGCGGCGGTGTCCAGCGCGGCCTGGGCCTGGGCGTCGCGCTCGGGGTCGCCATCGACGAAAAACACCGGCCGACCCAGCACCACGCGGCTCAGCGCATGGCCGGCCTCGGCTTCCGCCAACGTCTTCAACCGACGCAGATAGCCGGTCACCACGTCGCGGTAGCGCACCGAACGGCCGGCGCCGATGTCGGTGCCCTGGTCGAGCAGCGACGAGCCGAGGATGCTTTTCATCGAGCGCATCAAGCGCCCGTCGATGCCTTCGACGTAAGCCGCCACTGCCGCGCGGCCGTACAGCCGTTCGGCATCGAACTGTGTGGACGGCGTGTCGGCGCGGTAGAAAACCGCAGTCGGCATCGTCGGGTGGCCGGGTTCGAGTTCGACCAGGCGCACGCCACCGTGGTCTGCGCCGCTGCCGTCGGCGCCTGGCAAAGCCACGGCCGAATTGGAGGTACCGAAGTCGATGGCAACGAAGCCTTGTGCCTTGGTTTTGGCTGGGCTTTTCGCTGACGTTTTCGCCGGACTTTTCGCTTTGCTACTCGTCTCGTGCGGGGCCTTGCTCTGGGATGGAGGCGTCATGCCGGTCCTGGAAGGCTGGGAGGGGCGGAATTGTATCGACGCGGTCCCCGGCAGGAACGCAGGACAACGCCGGGTGCATCGCCGTGAACTGGCACACGACTGCCCCCTTCTTCTCACGTGCAACCGATCGATGCACCACGGACACTGCAGACACACACCGTCACACGCAACGTCACGAGCACAGGCCCGCGCCCTGGCACCGAAAGGCACTCGACATGAACAAGGCCGCCCCGTCGCACCGCTGGTTTGCAGCTTGGCGAGCCACCCAGCGCCAGCCACAGGACGACCCGGCCGACCTCGGCACGGCCTTCGGCCTGGACCTGAGCCTGAGCGAATTGATGCACGAGCCGCCGATGCCCGTGCCGTCTGAGCGCCGCGCCAGCTGGATGCAGCGCCTGGCCGGACGCGGCAAGCCGCAAGCCTGAAGCCTGGCTGGCTCGAGTCCCATCGCGGGCCCCTGAAAGCCGCGCGCCGGGCGGCAGATAAACTCGCCAAATGGCCCGACTATCGTTCCGCGAACAGACCCTGCGTGTACGCGAAGAAGCCATCGTCACAGCTGTCAACCGCCTGCTGGCCGACAAGGGTTTCGACCTGATGACGGTGGACGAGGTGGCTGCCGACGCCGGCATCGCCAAGGCCAGCCTCTACAAGCACTTCGCGTCCAAGGAAGCGCTGGCCGCTGCGGCCATGGTGCGACTGCTGCAACGCACCCTGGCCTTCGTCGAACAACAGGCTACGCGCAGCGAAGCCAGCGCCTTCGAACGGGTGGCCGCAGTCGTGCGCTGGGCGCTGAGGCTGCAACTGGGCGGCGAGATGCCGGCCGTGCCCTCGCAGAACTCGTCGCTGCGCGCCGAACTGCTGGCAAGCCGCGCTTACCTCGACCTGCTGATGGAAGTCAGCGAACACCTGGGCACATGGATCGTGCAGGCGCAGGCCGACGGCGACATCGACGCCCAACTGCCACCCGAGGTGGTGCTGTACACCGTCTACGCGCGGGCCTGCGACCCGGTGCCTGCCTACCTGAAAGCTGGCGGCAATTTCAGCGACGAGCAGATCGTCGACTGGGTGGCGTCCACCTGCCTGAACGGCTTGCGGCGTCGCTGAACCGGCGTGCCGGGCGGATCAGCGGATCAGCGGATCAGCAGGACCGGCGTCTTGCACTGCGCCAGCACCCGGGTCGCCACTGAACCCGTCACCAGGCTGAGCAGCGCGCCGTGGCCGTGCGAGCCCAGCATCAGCAGGTCGTAAGCACCCTTGGACGCGGTGGTGGCGATCACGTCAGCCGGCGTACCCACCTTGGCCACGAAGGTGGCGCTCAGCCCCTGTTTCCTGAAGAAGGTGCGCAAAGGCTTGAACACCTTTTCGGCCGCTTCATCGTGCCAGGCCTGTAGCGTGGCCTTGTCGATGGCGGCGGCTGCGCGCACCGGCAGCGCGGGCACCACGGTCAGCAGGGTGTACTGGTGATGCGCGCCCAACCACTCGTCATGCGCGGCCAGATAGGCCAGCATGTGTTTGGTGTATGAACTGCCATCGACGGCGGCGAGGATCTTCATGGGTGGGCTCCAGACGCGGACCTGCTTGGCCCGCGTGGGACAGTGTGCCCCAGCGTGCTGTTGCCGGTTTGACGCCCATCAGAGCGCAAACAGGGCGCCATCAAAGATCGATCAGCAACAGTGGGTGGTGGCCGTCCTGCTCGCCCTTCTTGGCCAGGCCCAGCGGGTTGCAGACGACGCGGCTGGGCAGGCGGCCGGCACGGTCCACCCGGTAGTCGTGGCGGCAGTGCAGGTGGCCGTGCAGCCACAGGTCGACGCGCGCGATCAGGTCGTCGTCGGCATTGCAGAAGCTGGCGGTGCCGGGCTGCTTGCCGTAGCGGGGGTCGGCGCTGCGCAGGCTGGGGCCGAAGTGGGTGATGACCAGCGTTTTGTCCCAACGGCCCTGGGGTGTGAGTGCCAGCTCGGCTTCCAGCCAAGCCCGGCAAGCGAGCGCTTCGTGGCGCACGGCGGCGGCGTCGAAAGGCTGGCCGCCGCGTGTGGTGCCCATGACGCGCATGAAGTACTCGGCGGCGCGCTCGGCGCGGGCACGTTGCGCTTCACCGAACAGGTCGAAATCGCACCAGCGCGTGGTGCCCAGCATGCGAACGCGGCGGCCACTGGCGGCGGTGAACAGCAGGGTTTCGCGCTCCAGCAGCGTGAAACCCAAGCCGACGCAGACGCTGCGCAAACCGGCCAGCGCCGCGTCGAAATCGCGCCCATCGAATTCATGGTTGCCGGCCACCACGACAACCGGCACCGGCCAGCCGGCGAAACGCTGGTAACCGCCCCAGCCGCTGTCCACGTCGCCGGCCAACACCAGCAACTCAGCGCCCGGCGCGGGCTGCGGGTCGAAGGTCTCGGTTTCGAGGTGCAGGTCGGACAACAGTTGCAGTTTCACGGGCCGACTCTAGAGGCTGCGGCGGCCAGCAACGTCAGGCGGCGTTGTAGGCCAACCATTCGACGCGCGTGCCATGCGGGTGGCAGCGGGCCAGCAGGCGGTCTGCGCCATCCGGCCACAAGCGGCAGCGCAGTTCGACATGGCCTTCGGCGGCGCGCGGCTCGAAGCGCAGCCAGGCCAGCGGCGCGGCCCGGTTGGCCCGCGCGCCTGCGGCTTCGATGCAGGCCGAGATGGCCACCTGCTCGGCAGCTGGGATGTACTGCCAAACCACCGAGTGCATCACCACCGTGGCGCAGCCGGGCCGTGGCGCAGCCAGCTCGCGGGCCAGGAAGTCGGCGGCGGCCAACGCTTCGACCCGCACGCCGCTGGCCGTCATCAAGCGGGCGGCCTCAGCCCGCGCGGTGTTCTGCCTCAACAGCCTTTCGGTCTGTTCGGGCCAGATGAAGGACGCCAGGCGCAGGCCTTCGTCGGGGTGGTCCAGGGCGATGGGTTTGGCGTCGCAGGCTGCGCGCCGGTTGATCTGCAAGTTAGCGCCGGCTTCGGTGGGAACGGCGCCCTGCCAGTCGCTGTGCAGCGTCAGTGCTGCGTTGGGCTTGCCCCACTGCCAGGCAGGGTGCACATAGCGATAGTGATCACACCACAGGTTCAAGCCGGCAGAAGCGCCGATTTCCAGCAGGTTCAGCGGCAGCCCTGTGCGCGCCGCCACCCACAGCAAACCGGGCAGCAAGGCCACACTGCGGTTGACTTCGTTGGTCTGTGGCGGCAGGGCCAGCGCGGCCTGCAGCGTGGGCTGCTGGTCGCGCCAGGCGGTGGTGATGGCAGCGTCGAGTTCGGCATCGGACGCTTGCAAACCCGAACCACCGGGCGGCCACAGCTCGGCCCAGGGTTGCAATCCGCGCAAAGCCAGGTGGTGCAGCGCGCCGGCCCAGCGCAGCGCCATCGCGGCGGCAAGCGGGTCGTCGGTAAAGGCGTTGAAGGCAGCGTGGGCGGCTGCATCAGCCGCCAGCCACAGGCGCGTGCGCTGCAAAACGCGCGAGGTGAAGGGCGCCGGCTCGCGGCACCACCGCACCTGGAAATCGAAAGCGGCGAGCAGCGGTGTCGAAAGAACCTCAGTCACCGCCGCTTCGTTCTCAGAACGCAGACCTCAGAGCGCAGACCTCAGATCTTTGCCAGACGCGTTTCGATCTGCGCCTTGATCGCCGGCAGTTCGACGGGCAGGTGGTAAGCCAGCGTGTTGAACAGCTCGCTGTGCAGCACCAACTCCTTCTGCCAGTCGGCCTTGTTCAGGCCACTGACGCTGGTGTACTGCTCTCGCGTGAAGTCGAGGCCGTCCCAACGCAGGTCGTCGTAACGCGGGCTGACGCCGAAGAGGTGGTCTTCTCCTTGGGCCGGGGCCGTCCCACTGTCCACGCGGTTGATGATCCATTCCAGCACGCGCATGTTGTCGCCATAGCCGGGCCACACGAACTTGTCGTCGGCACCCTTGCGGAACCAGTTGACACAGAAGATGCCCGGCAGCTTGGCGCCCGTTTTTTCCGATTCAGCGCCGAGCTTGGCACCCAGGTTCAGCCAGTGCTGGAAGTAGTCGGCCATGTTGTAGCCGCAGAAGGCGATCATCGCGAAGGGGTCGCGGCGCACGACGCCGATCTGCCCGGTGATGGCGGCGGTGGTTTCGCTGCCCATCGTGGCGGCCATGTAGACGCCTTCGTTCCAGGTGCGCGCATGGGTCACCAGCGGCACGGTGTTGCTGCGGCGGCCGCCGAACAGGAAGGCGTCGATGGGCACGCCAGCCGGGTTGTCCCACTCGCTGTCCAGCGCGGGGTTGTAGGTGGCGGCCACGGTGAAGCGTGAATTCGGGTGCGCGGCCTTGGCGCCGGTTTCTTTGGCGATGGCGGGTGTCCAGTCCTTGCCCTGCCAGTCGATCAGGTGGGCCGGCGGCACGTCGGACATGCCTTCCCACCACACATCGCCGTCGTCGGTCAGGCCGACGTTGGTGAACACGGTGTCGCACTTCACCGAGTCCATACAGTTGGGGTTGGTGTGGTCATTCGTGCCCGGGGCGACGCCGAAATAGCCGGCTTCGGGGTTGATGGCGTACAGACGGCCGTCGGCGTTGGGCTTGATCCAGGCGATGTCGTCACCGACGGTCGTGACCTTCCAGCCGTCGTAGCCGGCGGGCGGCACCAGCATGCTGAAGTTGGTCTTGCCGCAGGCACTGGGGAACGCGGCGGCGACGTGGTATTTCTTGCCGGCCGGGTTGGTGACGCCCAGGATCAGCATGTGTTCGGCCAGCCAGCCCTTGCCGTCGGTCTTTGCAGCGGCGCGGCCCATGTTCGAGGCGATGCGCAGCGCGAAGCACTTCTTGCCCAGCAGGGCGTTGCCGCCGTAGCCCGAACCGTAGGACCAGATCTCGCTGGTTTCCGGGTAGTGGACGATGTACTTGGTGACGTTGCAGGGCCAGGCCACGTCTTTTTGAGCCGTTCCTTCAGAGTCCACCAGCGGCGCGCCCACTGTGTGCACGCAGGGCACGAAATGACCGTCCGTACCCAGCACGTCCATCGCGCCACGGCCCATGCGCGTCATGGTGCGCATGCTGATGACGACGTAGGCGCTGTCGGTCAGTTCGACCCCGACGTGGGCGATGTGGCTGCCCAGCGGGCCCATGCTGAAAGGCACGACGTACATCGTGCGGCCCTTCATGGCACCGCGGAACAGGGCGGTTTCACTGGTCTGCAGCAGAGCGCGCATTTCGGCCGGGGCGACCCAGTTGTTGGTCGGGCCGGCGTCTTCCTTGCGTTCGCTGCAGATGTAGGTGCGGTCTTCAACGCGCGCCACGTCGGCTGCATCGCTGCGCGCCAAAAAGCTTTTGGGGCGCAACGCGGGGTTGAGCTTCATCATGGTGCCGGCGGCAACCAGTTGCTCGCACAGCCGGTCGTACTCTTGGGCGCTGCCGTCGCACCACTGCACGTCGGCGGCTTCGGTCAGCGCAGCGACTTCGGCCACCCATTCGACGAGGCGGTTGTGGTGAACATAGGCTGGCACATTCAGGCGCAAGCCTTCAAGCGAGGGACGGTTCATGGAAGCTCCAATCAAGGCAAAGTCAAAACGGGATTGGGTGAGACCCGAACGCCCTGCTGGCCTGAAATCTGAGGCCACACGGAACGGGGCTCGCCGAATACCGCCACCAGCCTCAAACCGGGTTTGAGGGCCTGCGGGGGGATGATTGTGGGCGCAATGTAATCGTGTGGTAACCACCCCGCCCCCGGGGTTCATGCGTATTCGTCATGACGTAATGCACGCTGCGGCAAGCCGCCGCAGGCACAAGGAAAACACCGTATGAAAGTGACCAGGGTTAGTACGGGTCAGGCACGCCCAGCGCTGATCAACGGGCGCAAGGTGATGACTGCCATCGGCAAGTTGCCGGTCGAAGGGGAAGTCGCCGTCGGCGCCTTGGGGCTGGCTGGCGACGAGCAGGCCGACCCCACGGTGCACGGCGGGCTGGCCAAGGCGGTCTACGCCTACCCGACCGAGCACCTGCCCTTCTGGCAGACGGTGCGTGCGCAGGCGCAGGTCGGCCTGTGGGACGAGGCCCTGCCGCCCGGCCTGATCGGCGAAAACCTGCTGCTGCAGGGCCTGCTGGAAACCGATCTGTGGGTTGGCGACAGGCTGGAACTGCCCCATTGCGTGCTGGCGGTGAGCGAGCCGCGCTACCCCTGCTTCAAGTTCGTTGCCGCTATGGGTTTCAAGCAGGCGGCCAAGCTGATGGCGCAGTCGGGTTTCTGCGGCAGCTACCTGGCCGTGCTGGAGCCCGGCAGCGTGCAGGCAGGCGACGCCATCAAGCTGCGGCCCGGCCCGCGCGACGTGAACATCCGCGAGCTATTTCGCAGCCGGGCGCGATCTTGATCAGCCTCACCCGCCAAGTTACCTGCGGGCCCGCTTGACGCCGGCCAGCAAGGCCAGCACGCCCAGGCCCATCAGCGCGCCGGTGGCGGGCTCGGGCACCGCAGCGGCGAAACCCAGTTGCTGGGCGGCCACTTCTTCCAGCGTCTGCACGATGGCGCTGGTCAGGCCCAGTTGGATGCCGGCGATTTCGGCGCCGCCCAGGCTGCGCGGGTCCAGGCCAGTGATGCGCCCGAAGGTGGTCAGCGCGCTGAGGTAAGAACCGTAGACGCTGGCGTGCGTGCGGTCCAGCCACCACAGGTTGATGGTGCCGGCTGTGGGCTCGACGAAGGTGCCATCGGATTTGTAGAAGCCGCTGCTCAGTACAAGACCCTGGTCCACGGCGCGCTGGAACGCGTCGCCGACGGGAATCACGCCGGTGATGCCGCTGTTGGCTGCGGCCAGGCCGTAGAAGGCGGCGTGCATGTCGGCGGTCATGCCCGCCAGGTTGGCCGCCGTGCTGGCCGCGCTGGTGTAGTACAGCGTGGCCGCCGTACCGCTGGCGCCGCCGGCTCCCGTGGTGTCGATGATGGGCGAGCCGTTGGTGGTGGTCAGGTCGGGGGTGGTGATCTTGTGCGCCTCAACCATGTCGGGCCGGGCCCAGGTTTGTTCGACGTAGACCTTGGTCGCGGCGTTGAAATTGGCGTTGTTCGTCACTTTGCGCGTGGTGCCGCATTGCGAGGTCGACTGACCTGTCGCCTGACAGGCAGCCAAGCTGCCGTAGAGCTGGGTCTCGGTGTAGCTGACCGTGCCAGCGTCGACACCCGTTCCGGCCGTGCCGAAACCGTTGCCGGTATGGATGAACTTCTCGAACTGGTTGGCGTAGGTGGTGAAGGCTACCGGGTTGGCGTTCTTGCCTTTGCCGGTGGGCAGCGCTTCGTCGCTCTGGCCCTGCAACACCACGCTGTCCCAGGTCTTCGAGGCCACATTCCCACGCAGGTCCCAGGCCGCGTTGGCGGTGTTCAGGTACTGGCCACGCAGCGTGGCGGCATTGCGTGTGGACAACGACACGTCGTAGTTAAGGCCGGCCTGATCGGTCATTTTCTTGAAGATGCCGGGCACGCCGCCCCAGGGGTGCTGTTCGAATGAACCGAAGCCCACGGTGCCGACGGGATAGCTGTTGGTGCCGGTGGGGCTGACGGCGTTGAAAGCCGCCGTCAGGTCGTGCACGCTGGCGGCGTTGTAGCTCATCACCGGATCGACGCGGCCGAAGGTGTAGCTGTTGCCGACGAAGAGGATGTTGATGGGCGCGAGCACCGCAGCGGCGGCAGGATCGGCAGCCGCAGGCAGGGAAACGGCCAGTGGCAGCAGGACGGCCAGCACGGCGCGGGCGATCGGATTCATGGGTGTTGTCTCCTGACCCGTGGGCGGGTCGTGTTGTGTCGATTTCGGCGGCCGCCGACCTTACGAGACGCCCTCGCCGACGTCAAACGTTCGGCGAGGATGCGGGGGTGCTGCCTGCTCAGGCCAGCGCCGGATAGTCGGTGTAGCCCGCCGGGCCACCGCCATACAGCGTCTTGGTGTCCAGCAAATTCCACGGCGCGTCTTCGCGCAGGCGCAGGCCCAGGTCGGGGTTGGCGATGAAGGGTTTGCCGAAAGCCACCAGGTCGGCCGTACCGCTGGCCACGGCGTCCAGCGCCATCTGGCGGCTGTAGCCGTTGTTGACCATCCAGGCGCCGTTGAACTGCCGGTGCAGCGCGGCGTAGTCGAAGGGCGCGAAATCGCGCGGGCCGCCGGTGGCGCCTTCCACCACGTGCAGATAAGCCAGCTTCAGCGGCGCCAATTCGGCCACGGCGTGTTCGTACAGCGCCTGCGGGTGGCTGTCGGGGCCGGCGTCGTTGGCCGGGGTGACCGGCGACAGGCGCAAGCCGGTGCGGCCGCCACCGATGGCGCCCGTCACCGCCGTCATCACCTCGCGCAGCAGGCGGGTGCGATTCGGGATGCTGCCGCCGTAGCCGTCGGTGCGGTCGTTGATGCTGTCGCGCAGGAACTGCTCGATCAAATAGCCGTTGGCCGCGTGGATTTCGACGCCGTCGAAACCGGCTTCCAGCGCCATCAGCGCGGCATGGCGGTATTGCGCGATGACCCCGGGCATTTCGTCGGTGCGCAGCGCGCGCGGCGCCGACACATCGGCAAAACCGCCCGCGATGAAAGTCTTGCCCCTGGCCGCGACGGCCGTGCTGGACACCGGCGCCTGCCCGTTCGGCTGCATCGACACATGCGAAATGCGCCCGACATGCCACAGCTGCACCACGATGCGCCCGCCCTGGGCGTGCACGGCGTTGGTGATGTGGCGCCAGCCGGCCACCTGGGCGGCGTTGAACAGGCCGGGCGTGTCGAGGTAGCCCTGGCCTTCGGGGCTGATCTGGGTGGCCTCTGTGATGATCAGTGCGGCGCCGGTGGCCGGGTTGGCGCGCTGCTGGTAGTACAGCCGCATCAGGTCGTTGGGCACCTGGCCAGGGCTGGCGCGGTTGCGCGTCAACGGGGCCATGCAGATGCGGGTGGCGAGATCGATGTCGCCGATGCGGATGGGGTCGAAAAGTGTGCTCATGGGGTGAGGCTACGGCATCGCACAATCCGAAGATGCTTGCCTACCGCCACGCCTTCCACGCCGGCAACCACGCCGACGTGCTCAAGCACGTGGTGCTGATGCGGGTGCTGCGTCACCTGAACCGCAAGGACAAGCCGTACCGCCTGGTCGACACGCACGCGGGCGCAGGCGGCTATTCGCTCGAGGGGCGCTACGCGCAGCAGAAGGGCGAGTTCGAACAGGGCATCGCGCGGCTCTGGGACCGTGACGACCTGCCCGAGGCGGTCGCCGACTACGTCGAACGCGTGCGCGAGTTCAACCCCGACGGGCGGCTGCGCCAGTACCCGGGCTCGCCGGCCTTCGCGCAGATGCTGCTGCGCGCCGGCGACCAGCTGCGGCTGTTCGAGCTGCACCCGACCGACCACCGGATCCTCGCGTCGTACCTCGGCGACGC
>JBBQAI010000172.1:0-6756 GCA_038316205.1 Burkholderiales bacterium | reverse complement strand
CATCCACGTCCAGGCCGACGACCTGCGCGTGTCGCGTTTGCAGCAGCGCGCAGCCACGGCAACGATCTTTGTCATCGACGCCTCGGGCTCGTCGGCCCTGCACCGCCTGGCCGAGGCCAAAGGCGCGGTCAACCTGTTGCTGGCCGACTGTTATGTGCGGCGCGACCAGGTCGCCGTCATCGCCTTCCGGGGCCGCAGCGCCGAATTGCTGCTGCCGCCGACGCGCTCGCTGGTGCGCGCCAAGCGCAGCCTGGCCGGTCTGCCCGGCGGCGGCGGCACACCGCTGGCGGCGGGGCTGGAAGCAGCGCTGCGGCTGGCTGTGCAGGTGCGCCGCGCGGGGGCCACGCCCATCGTCGTGCTGTTGACCGACGGCCGAGGCAACATCGCGCGCGACGGCACACCAGGCCGCGTGCAAGCCGAGGCCGACGCGTTGGCCATCGCTCGCCAATTGCGTGCCGCACGGCTGACCACGCTGCTGGTGGACACCTCGCCGCAGCCGGCGCCCGCCGCGCAACGTTTGGCGCAGGCACTCGCCGCGAATTACCGCGCCCTGCCCTACGCCGGCGCAGCGGCGCTGTCGGCCGCCGTGAAGACGCTGCCTGGCAGCGCACGCTGAAACCCGACCACTCGCGGGCAGGCACAGCGATGGCGCAAGGTCTGGTCTGGGAACGCGACGGCCGGCATTGGCCGCACCGCGAACGCAGCCACTTCACCCAAGCTGCCGGCTTGCGCTGGCATGTGCAGCACTGGCCGGCGCCAGTGCCGGGCGCGCCGCTGATTTTGTTGATTCACGGTACCGGCTCGGCCACGCACACCTGGCGCCACCTGGCGCCTTTGCTGACGCCGCATGCCGAACTGCTGGCGATGGATTTGCCCGGCCACGGCTTCAGCGGCCCCGCCATCGGTGACGGCGCCAGCATGGCCGGCATGGCGCGCGGTGTGGCCGCCCTGCTGGGAGCCTGGGGTGCCCATCCGCGCTGCGTGCTGGGGCATTCAGCGGGCGCGGCCATCGCCATCCGCATGGCCTTGCAAGCCGCTGCGGCCGGCGCCGCGCCGGGCTGGGCGCCTCAGGGGTTGATCGCGCTGAACGCCGCCCTGTTTCCCCTACCCGGGCTGGCGGGGTCGCTGTTCTCGCCGGCCGCCAAGCTGCTGTCGCTGAACCCGCTGGTGCCGCATCTGTTCGCCTGGCGCGCGCGCAACGCAACGGTCGTGCAGAAGTTGCTGGTCAGCACCGGCTCGACGCTGGACCAGGCGGGCACCGACTTGTATAGACAAGTCGTCACCAGCCCCGGCCACGTGGCCGGCGCGCTGGCCATGGTGGCGCGCTGGAACCTGCACGCACTGGCCGCCGACCTGCCCGCTCTGCGCACGCCGCTGCACCTGATGGTGGGTGAGCAAGACGGCACCGTGCCGCCAGCAGACGCCAGCCGCGCGCAAGCCTTGGTGCCTGGCGCCACGCTGAGCACGCTGCCCGGCTTGGGCCATTTGGTGCATGAAGAAGCGCCGCAGCGCGTGGCCGAGCTGGTGCTCAAGCTGCTCAGCCACTGAACCCAGTCGGTCTGACGCCGACCCGGTCAGTGTGCGCAGTCAGTGTGCGCTGTGCGTCCCGTGTGAGCGCACACCGGCGCGCAGGAACAGCCGCGACACGGCCTCGCTCGTCGCGTCGCGGTGCTCGTCGTCGGCGCTGCGCAGTTCGCTCATCGCGCCGTGCATCAGCTTGGCGGTCAGGCCGCGCGCCAGGGTTTCCAGCACGGCGTCGATGGAGCCGCCGCGCGCCAGCTGGCGGCGTGCGCGTTGAAGCTCGACAGCCTGCCAGTCGTCGGCCTGCCGGTTCAGCGCGCGGATCAGCGGCACGCTGGCGCGCTGCTCCATCCATTGCGAAAAACTCTTCACCCCGGCATCGACGATTTCTTCGGCTCGGGCCACCGCCTGCTGCCGCTTGTCGCCGGCCGTCTGCACCAACGCCGACAAGTCGTCCACCGTGTAAAGGTAGACGTCGCGCAGCTGCGCCACTTCGGGTTCGATGTCGCGCGGCACCGCCAGATCGACCATGAACATCGGCCGCTGGCGGCGTGCCTTCAAGGCCCGTTCAACGGCACCCAGGCCGATGATGGGCAACGAACTGGCGGTGCAAGACACCACCACATCGAAGTCACCCAGGCGCTGCGGCAGTTCCGACAAGGGCATGGCTGTGGCACCGAAGCGTGCAGCCACGGCCTCGCCGCGTTCCAGCGTGCGGTTGGCCACCGTCATGCTCAGCGGGTGGCGGCTGGCGAAGTGCGCGGCCGTCAGGTCGATCATTTCGCCCGCACCGACCAAGAGCACCTTGACCTTGCTCATGTCTTCGAACAACTGCCCCGCCAGGCGCACCGTGGCGGCAGCCATGCTGACCGAATGCGCGCCGATCTCGGTGGCGCTGCGCACTTCCTTCGCAACCGAGAAAGAGCGTTGAAACAATTGATGCAAGGTGCTGCCCAGCGTGCCGGCCAGGCCGGCTTCACGCACCGCCAGTTTGATCTGGCCCAGGATCTGCGGCTCGCCCAGCACCATGGAATCCAGCCCCGAGGCGACGCGGAAAGCGTGGCGTGCGGCGGCGCTGTCTTCCACCACGTAGGCGTGGTCGGCCAGGCGCACGGCGCCTGTCGCGCCTGAACTGGCCGAGCCTGTGCTGTTCAACCCACCCTGCTCGGCCAGCCAGCCCAGCGCCGGTTGCACCAGCTCCGTGGCGCTGTGCGCGTCTTCGGCAGCGATGTAGATCTCGGTGCGGTTGCAGGTGGAAAGCAGCGTGGCTTCGGCCGACGCGCGCTGCAGACACTCGCGCAGCGAACGCAAAGCTGCGGGCAATTGCGGCGCCGCGAAAGCGAAGCGCGAACGCACGTCCAGCGGGGCGCTCTGGTGGTTGATGCCGAGTGCGAGCACGCTCATTGCGACAGGCCGGCTGTGCCGGGAAGCTCTCGTTGACGCCTGGAGTTCATGTGCCTATCCTAGAGGTGTACGGTTTGATTGACAACCTAGGGTGACAACTTAGACTGACATCAAGCCATCTACCCACGAAAGGAAGAGCACCGATGAACGCCCACAACCGAATCGAGCAGGCTTTACAAGCGGCCATGCTGCTGGGTGGACTGGGTCCGCGCGCGACGGCCAGCGGCGCTGCCGTTGACCCCAGCGCCGGCCCACCCAAACTGCAAGCCGCCGTCCGCCACGCCGTGTTCCCGGGTGGTGCGCGCATCAGGCCGCATCTGTGTCTGGCCGTGGCACGGGCCTGCGGTGACAGCGATCCGCGCCTGACCGACGCCGCTGCCGTCGCCATCGAGCTGCTGCACTGCGCCTCGCTGGTCCACGACGATCTGCCTTGCTTCGACGACGCGGCCACGCGGCGCGGCGTGGCCTCGGTGCACACCGCCTACGGCGAACGCATCGCCGTGCTGACCGGAGACGCCCTGATCGTGCTGGCCTTCCAAACCCTGGCCCACGGTGCGGAACACGCGCCCCAGCGGCTGCCCGCGCTGGTCAGTCTGCTGGCCCGCCGCGTGGGCGCGCCCACCGGCATCGTCGCCGGCCAGGCCTGGGAATGCGAGGCCTTCGTCGCGCTGCCGGCTTACCACCGCGCCAAGACGGGTTCGCTGTTCTCGGCCTGCACCGAAGCCGGCGCGCTGGCCGCCGGCGCCGACCCCATCGCCTGGCAGGCTTTCGGCCTGAACCTGGGCGAGGCCTACCAGGTGGCTGACGATATCCGCGACGTGGCCGTCACCGCCGAACTGCTGGGCAAGCCCAACGGCCGCGATCTGGCGCTGTGCCGCCCCAGTTCGGCCACCGAACTGGGCCTGGGCGGCGCCATCGCCCACTTCGACCAGCTGATGGCTCGCGCGGTGGACTCGATACCGCCTTGCGCGGGTGCCGCCAATTTGCGTGCGCTGGCCCGCGCGGAATCGGAACGGCTGGTGCCGCAAGCCACCGTGCGCGATCTGGCGATGGCTGCTTGAAGAACAACCAGCTGCCGATGGACACCCCACTGCCAACGCCCATGGTTGCGGCCCCGCCCGGCTGGCGCCAACGCTGGCAAGCCTGGCGCGACAGCGTTCTGACCAGCCCCGACTTCCAGCGCCGTGCCGCACGCACCTGGTGGATGAGGCCTATCGCCCGGCGGCGCGCGCGGGGCTTGTTCGACCTGGTTGCCGGCTTCGTCTATTCGCAAGTGCTGCTGGCCTGTGTGCGCCTGAAAGTCTTCGATCTGCTGGCCCAAGGTCCGCTGGACGAAAGCGAACTGGCACGCCGCCTGAACCTGCCGCTGGACAATCTGCAGCGCCTGCTGGCCGCCGCCGTGGCGCTGGACTTGCTGGAGCACCGCAACAGCTCCCAGCAGCGCGACGGCGCAGCGTGCTACGGCTTGGGCAAGCTGGGCGCGCCGATGGTGGGTAACGCCGCCATCGCCGCGCTGGTGGAACACCACGCGGTGCTTTACGCCGACTTGCAAGACCCGGTGGCTTTGCTGCGAGGCACGGGCGAATCGCCTGAGCTGTCGAAATACTGGGCTTATGCCACCGCAGCCGCCCCAGGCGCGTTAACGCCGGCACAAGTCAACGAATATTCAGCCTTGATGTCGGCCTCGCAGCCGCTGGTGGCCGAAGAGGTGTTGGACAGCTATGACGTGCGCCGCCACCACTGCCTGCTGGACGTGGGCGGTGGGCAGGGCCGCTTCCTGTGCGCCGTGGCCCGCCGCGCGCCGGGCTTGAAGCTGATGCTGTTCGACCTTCCCGGCGTGGTGCCGGTGGCCCACGACGCGCTGTCCGCTGAAGGACTGGCCGACCGCAGCAGCGTGCACGGCGGCGACTTCACGCGCGACCCGCTGCCCACAGGCGCCGACATCGCAACGCTGATCCGCGTCATCTACGACCACCCCGACGAACGCGCGCTGGCCATCCTGCGCGCCGTTTACCGCGCGTTGCCGCCAGGCGGCACCCTGTTGCTGGCCGAACCCATGGCCGGTGCCCCGGGCGCCCCGCGCATGGGCGACGCCTATTTCGGTTTCTACCTGTTGGCCATGCACGGCGGGCGTTCGCGTACCGCCGTACAGCTGCAAAAACTGATCGAAACAGCCGGCTTCGAAAGCGTGCGTGAACTGGCCACACCTATTCCCTTGCAAGTCGGCGTGCTGGTCGCCAAGAAGCCGGCGGTGAAAAGCGTAAATCCCGCTTGACACTTCGAAGTGTCCGCCTAAGATGACATTCATGAAGACCCACGCCGTTGTGATGGAACAGCCCGAGCATCTGAAGTTGATGCACCTGGCGCTGACCGATCCGGGCGACGCTGACGTGGTGGTGGACATCGAATTCAGCGGTATTTCCACTGGCACCGAACGCCTGTTGTGGAACGGCAGCATGCCCACCTTTCCCGGCATGGGCTACCCGCTGGTGCCGGGCTACGAATCGGTCGGCCACGTGGTGGCGGCGGGTCCGAAGTCACAGCGCCAGGTCGGTGACCACGTCTACGTGCCCGGCGCCCGTTGCTACGGTGAAGTGCGCGGCCTGTTCGGCGGCGCGGCATCCAAACTGATCGTGCCCGGCGACAAGGTCATGCCCATCAGCGACAGCCTGGGCTCGCAGGCCGTGTTGCTGGCGCTGGCCGCCACGGCGTACCACGCGGTGGCTTGCGGCGGCACAGAAGCACCGCGCCGCCCGCCCGATTTGATCGTTGGCCACGGTGTGCTGGGCCGCCTGCTGGCCCGCATGGTGGTGGCCGCCGGCTTCGACGCGCCCACGGTGTGGGAACTGAACCCGGCGCGCTCCCACGGTGCCGTCGGCTACCCGGTCATCAAGCCCGACGACGACACACGGCGCGACTACCAGGCCATCTACGACGTCAGCGGCGACAGCGGCATCCTCGACAAAGCCATCGCCCGCCTGGCTTTTGGCGGCGAGGTGGTGCTGGCCGGTTTCTACACCGAGCCCTTGCGCTTCAACTTCGCGCCTGCCTTCATGCGCGAAGCGCAAATCCGCACGGCCGCTGAATGGAAGCGCGCCGACATGCTGGCCGTGAAGGAACTGGCCGAAACCGGCCGCCTGTCACTCGACGGCCTGATCACGCATCGCGACGTGGCCACCCACGCCGCCGATGCATACCGCACGGCCTTCGGCGACGCCGAATGCCTGAAGATGATTCTTGATTGGAGAACGCTGCAATGAGTTCCACCAGCACCATTCCGGCGAACGCCACCGTGACTTTCATGCCGCGCGAAAGCATCGTTAACGCCAGCTTGAACAACAGCACGCTGCGCGCCGAAGCCGCCATCGAACCCGATGCCGTGCACACCGGGCCGGTGACCAAGGAAACCCAGATCATTGCCATTTACGGCAAGGGCGGTATCGGCAAAAGCTTCACGCTGGCCAACCTGAGCTACATGATGGCGCAGCAAGGCAAGAAGGTGCTGCTGATCGGGTGCGACCCGAAGAGCGACACCACCAGCCTGCTGTTTGGCGGAAAAGCCTGCCCGACCATCATCGAGACCAGTTCGAAGAAAAAGCTGGCGGGTGAAGCGGTGGCCATCGGCGACGTCTGCTTCAAGCGCGACGGCGTCTACGCGATGGAACTTGGCGGGCCGGAAGTCGGCCGCGGTTGCGGCGGGCGCGGCATCATCCATGGCTTCGAACTGCTGGAGAAGCTCGGCTTCCACCAGTGGGACTTCGACTACGTGCTGCTCGATTTCCTCGGCGACGTGGTGTGCGGCGGCTTCGGCCTGCCGATCGCCCGGGACAT
>JBBQAI010000169.1:0-6878 GCA_038316205.1 Burkholderiales bacterium | reverse complement strand
AAGGGCGCCGGCACGGCTGCAGCGGTGGACGGCCGCACCGTGCGCGTGAAGGTGCCGGCCGCCGGTGGTGAACGGGTCGGCTTCCTGGCGGACATCGAAAACCTGCCGCTGGAACTGGAAAGGCCGGCCGCGCGCATCGTGCTCAACGCCCGCACCGGCTCGGTGGTGATGAACGACGCCGTCACGCTGGGGCCTTGCGCGGTGGCCCACGGCAACCTCTCGGTGACCATCAACACCACGCCGGTCATCAGCCAGCCGAATGCGCTGGGCCAGGGTTCCACCGTGCAGGCCGAGAAGTCCGACATCTCGGTGACGCAGCAGGGCGGCGCGCTGGTCAACATGGCCGCCGGCACCAAGCTGACCGATGTGGTGAAGGCACTCAACGCGCTGGGCGCCACGCCGCTGGACCTGCTGGCCATCCTGCAAGCCATGAAAAGCGCCGGCGCGCTGCACGCCGAGATCGAGGTCATCTGATGGCTCAGTCGCCCCTCACGGCCCTCAACGCCAGCACATCCAACGCCAGCAACCTCGGCGCCAACGTCCGCGGTGCTGGCAACAAGCTGGTGGCCGACACCACCAACCTGGTTGCGCTGAAGGCCCAGGCCGGCGCCGACCCCAAGGCCGCAGCGCGCGAGGTGGCCAAGCAGTTCGAGTCCATCTTCATGAACGAAATCATGAAGGGCATGCGCGCCACCACGCTGTCCAGCGGCATGCTGGACAACGCCAGCACGACCATGGGCACCGAAATGCTGGACCAGCAATTCGCCAACCAGCTGAGCGGCCGGGCCGGCGGTTTGTCTGACGCCATCATCAAGCAGCTGGAAAAGCAGATGGGCCTGAGCCCCGGGCCAATACCGCCCACCGGTTCGGCCAACAACACACCCGCGCCGCTGTCGGCCACGCCCGCGCTTGCCCCCACGCGCATCCCGCAGACGGGCGCCGCCGGCTTCGTGCAGCAGCACAGCGCCGCCGCGCGCGACGCCGAATCTGCCACCGGCGTGCCGGCCACCTTCATGGTGTCGCAGGCGGCGCTGGAAACGGGCTGGGGCCGCAAGGAAATCCGCAACGCCGACGGCAGTTCGTCGCACAACCTGTTCGGCATCAAGGCCGGTGCCAGTTGGAAGGGCGCGACCACCGAGGTCACGACAACCGAATACGTCAACGGCAAGGCGCAGAAGGTGGTGGCCAGCTTTCGCGCCTACAACAGCTATGCCGAGTCTTTTGCCGATTACGCCAGACTGATGAAAGACAGCCCGCGCTACCAGAACGCGGTGGCCCAGGCACAGAGTGCCAAGGCCAGCGGCTCGGGCAGCGTCACCGCCCGGGCCAGCGCGCATGCCGCCGCCGGTTTCGCGCAAGGTCTGCAGAAGGCCGGCTACGCCACCGACCCGGCCTACGCCGACAAGCTGACCCGGGTCATCAACACCACGCTGCGCCTGCAGCGTCTGGTGGCCTGAAGAACGCACCCAGGAGCCGTGATCGATGGGCAATTCGACACTCACCGGCATCGGCCTGAAGGCCATGGCCGCCCAGTTTGCCGGTCTGCAGACCACCGGCCACAACATCGCCAACGCCAGCGTCGCTGGCTATTCGCGGCAGCAGGTGCAATTGGCCACCACCGCCGGGCAATGGTCCCGAGGTGCCTTTTATGGCCAAGGCGTCGACATCACCGCGATCACGCGCGCCCACGACAGCTACCTCACCAGCGAGGCCGGCAACACGGTGGCGATGTCCTCGATGGACAGCAGTCGTCTGTCGCAGTTGCAAGGGCTTGAAGCAGTCTTCCAGCCCGGCGAGAACGGCCTGGGCGATGCCACCAGCCAACTCTTCAAGGCCATGGCCGATGTCAGCAGCAACCCCGGCGATCTGTCGTCGCGGCGCGTGGCGCTGGCGCGGGCCGGCGACTTGGCGGCGCGTTTCCGTGACGCCAGCAACACCCTGGACACGCTGCAGGCGGGGGTCACCACGACGCTGAAGGCAACGGTCACCGAAATCAACGGTCTGACCAGCAGCATCGCCTCGGTCAACCAGCAGATTTCGCGCCAGCCCGGCGGCGTCCAGACTTCCAGCGACTTGCTCGATCAGCGCGACCAATTGATCGCCCAACTGTCGGCCAAGATCCGCGTGAACCGCATCGACAACGCCGACGGCACCGCCTCGATCGGTATCGCCGGCGGCCAGTCACTGGTGCTGGGCAACAAGGCCAGTCAACTGCAGGTCATTCAGGACGTCAACGACCCCAGCCGCAGCGCTGTTGCCTTGGCCAGCGGCGGCGTCAATCAGGTCATCGACGCGCAGAGCCTGGGTGGCGGCGCCGTCGCCGGCCTGCTGACGTTTCAGAATCAGGACCTCGTCGATGGCCGCAACCTGATCGGCCGTCTGTCCGCGGCCATCGGTCTGGCCGTCAACGACCAGCAGGCGCGCGGCATTTCGCTGCAGCCGCCGCTGGGCCAGGTGAGCGGCTCGCGCTTCTTCGACGTCGGCTCGCCCAACGCGATACCCAATGCCGGCAACCTGCGCTACGGCACCGGACAGCCCATCGGCAGCGTGGCGCTGACCATCACCGACCCCAAGGCCTTGCAGGCCAGCGACTACCAGTTGCAGGCCGGCAGCGCCGCCGGCACGTGGCAGTTGACGCGGCTTTCCGATGGCCTGGTGCGCACGGTCAGCAGCGGCGATGTGGTGGACGGCGTGCGCATCGACATCAGCAACCCGCAAAGCGGCGACAAGTTCTTGCTGCAGCCAGTAGGCCGCGCGGCCAGCACGATGAAGGCTTTGCTCAGCGACCCGCGCGACCTGGCGGCCGCGTCGCCGCTGGTTGCGACCACCGACGCGGCCAACAAAGGCACCGTGAAAGTCAGCGGCCTGCAGGTGACAGCGGCACCGTTGCCCACGCCGGGCGGCACGGTGCAGATCGCTTTCACCGACGACAACGGCGGCTACAACTGGACGCTGCTGGACGCCAGCGGCACCGGCGTGGGCGGCGGCAGCGGCACCTGGGCCACCGGCAAGCCGCTGCCCACGCCGCCCGATGACTTCAACGGTTTCACGTTGCAGATCGAAGGCGTGCCGCGCAACGGCGACCTGCTGACGGTGGCGCCGACATCGGCCAGCGGGGTGGTCACCAACAACGGCAATGCGCTGTCGCTGCTGAGCCTGCGCGATGCCGGTCTGGTGGATGGCCACACCGCCAACGACGCCTGGGCGCAGGCCATGGCCGATGTCGGCGTGCGCGTGCAGAGCGGGCGCACCGCGTCGACCATTTCCAGCGCGGTAGCCGATCGGGCCGAGCAACTGCGCAGTTCGCAGTCGGGTGTGAACCTGGACGAAGAAGCCGCGCGCCTCATCGAATATCAGCAGGGCTACCAGGCCGCCGCCAAAGTCTTGTCGGTGGCGCAGTCGATCTTCGACACCCTGCTGCAAACCACCTCACGTTAATCGGGCTACCACCATGCGCATCGCCACGGCCACCGCCTTCGACACCTCACTGGCCAATCTGCAGCGCCGCCAGCAGTCGCTCAGCGAGACGCAGATCCAGCTGACCAGCGGCAAGCGCGTGCTGCGCCCCAGCGACGACCCGGCCGCGGCTGCATCGGCCGAACGCGCGCTGGCCGCGATGACGCGCAGCGAGGGGCAGCAAAGGGCGCTGGACGCGTCGCGCAGTGCCATGCAGCTGAGCGAAAGCGCGCTGGGCGAGGCGGGCAACATCCTGGGCCAGGCGCGCGAACTGATGCTCACCGGCGGAAACGCCAGCTACAGCGACAAAGAGCGCGCCACGGTGGCCGAAAGCCTGCGCAGTCTGCGCACCGACCTGCTGGCCGTGGCCAACCGCAGCGACGGCAGCGGCCGCTATCTGTTTGGCGGCCAGGGCAGCGACGGCCAACCGCTGCTCGATGCGCCTGGCGGCGTCACGTACAGCGGCACCAGTGGCGGCATGCAGGCGGCCACCGGCGAGGCCATGCCGTTGTCGCTGGACGGCCGCGCCGTCTGGCTGCAGGCGCCCGACCCGGCCAACCCGGCCACCATGGTCTCGCTCTTCGACGTGCTGGACCAGGCCATCGCCGACCTCTCGTCCACCGGCCGCACTTCAGCCCAGATCGCGCAGACCGTGACCACTGGCCTGGCCGGCATCGACGCCTCGGCGGGCAATCTGTCGAGCTGGCGTTCGGCGGCCGGCGAGGCGCTGAACCGCGCCGACAGCATCGGCAACCGGCTGTCGCAAACCAAGCTCGATGCGCAGACCCAGCGCTCCGCCGCCGAAGACCTGGACATGGTGCAGGCGATCTCTGAATTCCAGTCCAAGCAGACCGGCTACGATGCTGCGCTGAAGACCTACTCGATGGTCCAACGCATGTCCTTGTTCGACTTCATCAAGTAGCGGAATGCAAGAACACACCGTGCTGGGCCAGGTGGCCCTGGGCTACAGCCCGATGATCAACCCGCAAAGGGCCGTCTCGGCGCTGCGTTTGACCGTCTTCCCCGAGCGCCCCGACGCCGCTCCCGACGCTGCGGCTCTGCTGCACGCCATCGCGGAAGTCTGGCCCCCGGTGGCCTACGCGGCCGGCACGCGCCCGCCGCCGCCCCGGGTCTCGCTGAACCTGGCCGGCGAAGCCCTGCTGCAAGGTGTGATGGCCAGCGCACCCGGTCCGCATTTGATGGTGGAAGTACCGGCTTTCATGGCCGGCGACGCCACCAACACCGCCGCGCTGCATGGCCTGCACGAGGCCGGCACCGTGCTGTTGATCAAGGGCCGGCCACTCGCGCCACTGCAGCCCGAGCTGCTGGCCTTGTTCACGCACTGCATCCTGGAACCCGGCGAAGACCGCCGCGACATCGCGCCGGCCAGTGACGCCGCAAGCCGCGGCGTCAGCGCCGTGCAGGCCGGCGCGTGCAGCGCAGCCGCCACCGACGCTGCCTTCAAGCGCGGGGCTGCGGCCGTGCTGGGCTGGCCTTGGGACGACGAGCCGCCGGTTGCGGCGGGCCGCAGCACCCTGGCCAGCGACGTGCAGACGGTGATGGACCTGATGCAAGGCGTGGACCGCGAAGAGCCGGTCGGCAAGCTGGAATCGGTGTTGCGCCGTGACCCGACGCTGGCCTTCCGCCTGATGCGCTATCTCAATTCGCCGGCCTTCGGTTTGCCGGTGGAAGTGAACTCTTTCGGCCACGCCTTGATGCTGCTGGGCTACCAGCGCCTGAAGCGTTGGCTGGCGCTGCTGCTGGTGTCGTCGGCCAAAGGGCCGAACAGCAAGGTGCTGATCTGTGCGGCGGTGCGCCGCGGCCTGTTGATGGAAGAGCTGGGCCGCGAGCAGGGTGACGCCGAGATGCGCGGCGAGATGTTCATCTGCGGCGTGTTTTCGCTGTTGCCGCGTCTCTTGCAGCAGCCGATGGCCGAGCTGCTGCGCAGCGTGCCGGTGCCCGAGCGCGTGCAGCAGGCGCTGCGCGGCGACGGCGGTCCTTACGGTGCTTACCTCGACCTGGTGCAAGCCATCGAGCAGGAAGCGGTGTTCGACATCCGCGAGCGCAGCGAACGCCTGCTGTTGGGCCCGTCGGCCGTCAACCACGCTCTGCTCACCGCCCTGAAGGCCGCCAGCGAGATCGAGCCCTGAGCCCATGACGGCGATGAACGTGTCCGCTGACAAGGTCGGTCGCGTGCTGCTGTCCCTACCCACGCCGGCCCTGCTGCAAGACGCGGCTTTTCGCATCGTCGAGGCCAACCCGGCATGGGCCACGTTGCTGGACCAGCCGGCCGAGGCCCTGGTCGGTCTGGACCCCATCGCCTTCGGCCCTGCCGAAGACCGCGAAGGGCATCTGGCCCAGCGTGCTGACAGTGTCCAGGCTGATCAACAAGGCTTGCCGCTGCCACCCGGCCAGCAGCGCCTGCAGGCGCCCGATGGCCGGCTGCGCTGGTTCAACACGCAAAGCGTGAACCTGCGCGCAGCAGGCACCGAACCGCAGTGGCTGACACTGTGGCACGAGGTCACCGGCGAGGTGCTGGCTCGCGAACAAGCGCGCGGCGCGCACGACGAACTGGCGCAGTGGTTCGAGCTCAGCGGCAACGGCATGCTGGTTTACGACCCCAGCGGTTTGATCGTGCGCTGCAACGCGGCTTTCGAAGCCCTGGTCGAGCGCGTGCCCGAGGTGCTGGACGATGCTTCGCCCGAGCTGCAGGCGCTGCTGGGCTGGC
Source organism: Burkholderiales bacterium (assembly GCA_038316205.1). Classification (GTDB taxonomy): domain Bacteria; phylum Pseudomonadota; class Gammaproteobacteria; order Burkholderiales; family Burkholderiaceae_C; genus Rubrivivax. The sequence continues at coordinate 694 of JBBQAI010000169.1, read as the reverse complement.
AAAACGGCGCGATGTCGCCGCTGCTGCTGCCCGGTGCCCCGGCATTGGAGCGACAGGCCCTGGTGCCGGTGAACGAGGGCCGGCGCCGCCGCCTGAGTGCGCGGCTGGCCTGCCACGCCAACGCCCAGGGCGAACGCCGCGTGATGGCCGTGGTGCAAGACCGCAGCACCGAAGACGAACGCGACCTGGCGCAACTGGAAATGGGCATGTTGATGGACACCGCCAGCATCGGCGTGGCCACCTACGACCCGCTGCGCGGCTGGCTGGCGCCACCGGCCAGCAAGGCTGGGAATGGCGGCGCATCAACCGGGCAAGGCGGTGCGAAGGCGACGACCGCCAAGGCCGGTGGCGCGCTGCTCGGCATCGGCCGTGAACTGGTCGAGCCGGCCTCGCTGCCCGAATACGAGCGCCTGCAGCGCGCCCTGCGCAGCGGTGAACGCACCGAGGTGCGCTACGCCGTGCGCCACCCCGAACTGGGCGCGCGTTGGCTGCTGACACGGGTGGAACCGGGGGCGCTGGCCGGCGGCCGAACGACCACCTCGGTGGTGACGCTGGACGTCACCGACCAGGAACGCGCGCAGCGTCGCAACGAGCAGTTGCTGCGCGAACTCAGCATCATCCTGGACAGTTCCACCGCCGGCATCGCCTACCTGCGCGGGCCGGTGCTGGTGCGCTGCAACCAGCGCTTCGAACG